>JAADEO010000171.1 GCA_013153415.1 Deltaproteobacteria bacterium | reverse complement strand
GGGAATCGCGCGGCGGCAATGAGCCGAACATCAGGTAGTGGAGGACGGTGCCGATGAAATTGACCGGGTTGGGCGGACATCCCGGAATGTTGACGGTTGCGATTCCCAGGGCGTCGCCGATGCCTTTGGCGTCGGTGGGGTTGGGCTTGGCGGCCTGAACGTTGCCGAACGAAGAACAGCTGCCGATGCAGATCACGGCGGCGGCCTTGGAGGTCACCTCGCGGGCGATCTCCAGCCCGGTCCGGGCTTCGGTGCCCAAGGTCAGATATTTGCCGTCAAGCCCGGTCGGCAAGGCGCCTTCGATGACGCAGATGAACTTGCCGGGGAAATCTTTCAGGGCCCGGGCGAGATTTTCGTCGGCCTGGCGGCCGGCGGCGGCCATCAGGGTTTCATGGTATTCCAGAGAGAGGGTTTCCAGAATCAGTTCGTCGATATTGGGGTAGGAGGTTCTGAGCAGGGCCTCGCTGCAACCGGTGCACTCGGCGAAATGGAGCCAGACCACCGGAACCCGTGAAAACTGTTCCGCGGCCCGGGCGACGCGCGAGGTGAAAACCGGCGGCAGCATCAGGGCCCCGGTCATTACCGCCGACCACTTGAGAAAGGAGCGCCGGCTGATCCCGGCGTTTTCCAGCTGCTCACTTAAAGGTTCCAGTGGTTGCGGGAGTTCGGTTTCGTTGCGGGCGAGATGCAGGTCGCACTCGGCCGCCAAGCGCTGATAGTCTCGCTCGATACGTTTTCTCAAGTCGTGGTTTCTGCTGCCGGAATCGGATTTCATGGGCTCTACCTCGGAATTTTGGAAGCGTTGCCGGCTTCCATACTATTTATATATGGCAATAACAAAATAAAACCACAAAAAAAGTGTATATTTAGTCTGTTTAGGTTATTAGCCCTTTCTCTGTCAAGTTTAATTTTGTGTTAAGTTCGACCCGTTTCCAGGTGATTAAGATGATTTCGCCCAATTTCAGCTTGATCGGAAATCCCGATCGAGCTGACGGTCCGGCGAGTTGCCTCTGCCGGTGGGGGAAGAGTCGCTTTGCATCCGTGTTTTTAACGCCGGGATCCGAAGTGGTTTCTTTATTGACTGGCTTTAAATTTTCGGACGTGTTATATGGAGGATGTTATTTACGGTGTTACCCGCGAAGAATGGCCGCAGATGGTGGTTTTTCCGGTTTTAAGATAAGTTTTTATAAAGGCTGTACCGTTGGGCTCGGATTGAATTGAGCCGCGGAGCGGCCTGAGATTGAGACCGTTTTCTTAACCTGTAAGAGAGCGGTCTTTTTTTATTGGGGATGAGGCGTTAATGGCCGTCGTTTCCCATCTACCGTCGCCGGTCCCGGCGGCGAATTTCATGCCATTACAATATAAGGTCCATTCCGAAAGCAGGGAATGCGGCCGGGAGATATAGATTATATGTCGTTCAACAATTTAGGGCTGATGCCCGAACTGATCAAAAACGTGGCCGCTCAGGGCTACACCATTCCCACCCCGATCCAGTCGCAGGCGATTCCCGTGGTTCTCGAGGGCCGCGACGTCATGGGCGGGGCCCAGACCGGTACCGGCAAGACCGCGGCTTTCGCCCTGCCGGTACTGCAGAAACTGTCGCAGAGTAAAAACCGCAGCCGGCGGCCGCGCTGCCTGGTTCTGACTCCGACCCGGGAGCTCGCGGCCCAGGTCGGCGCCTCGATGATCGACTATGGAGTCGGTCTCCATCTGAAAACCGCGATCATCTTCGGCGGGGTCGGCATCAATCCCCAGATCAGCGCCCTGCGCCGCGGGGTCGATATCCTGGTCGCGACCCCGGGCCGGCTGCTCGACCATGCCGGTCAGCGCACCGTCGATCTTTCCGGGATCGAGATTCTCATTCTCGACGAGGCCGACCGGATGCTCGATATGGGTTTCATCCACGATATCAAGAAGGTTCTCGCCCTGCTGCCGGCGAAACGCCAGAACCTGCTCTTTTCGGCCACCTACTCGGGCGAAATCAGGCGCCTGGCCGACGGCCTGCTCAATCAGCCCGAATTCATCGAGGTCGCCCGGCGCAATACCGCCGCCGAGAAGGTCGACCAGGTGGTCCATCCGGTCGGCCTGAAGGCCAAGAAGGAACTTTTGGCCAAGCTCATCACCGAGGACGAGTGGGGCCAGGCCCTGGTCTTCACCCGCACCAAGCACGGCGCCAACCGGCTTGCTACCTATCTCGAGAAACAGGGAATTGAGGCCGCCGCGATTCACGGCAACAAGAGCCAGACGGCCCGCACCCGGGCCTTGAGCGATTTCAAGAAGGGCAAGGTCCAGGTCCTGGTGGCCACCGATATCGCCGCCCGCGGGCTCGATATCGAGAAACTGCCCCACGTCGTCAATTTCGATCTGCCCAATGTCGCCGAGGACTATGTCCACCGCATCGGCCGGACCGGCCGGGCCGGTCTGAGCGGCAGCGCGGTTTCGCTGGTCAGCGCCGACGAGGAGAAACTTCTAAGGCCGATCGAACGTTTGCTCGGCCGTTCGATCCCGGTTGAGAATATCGACGGTTTTTCCCGCAATCCAGCCGACGTCAACGAGGAGACCTTCGTCAACTTCCGCCGCGACGGCCGCAATAAAAGAGGCGGCGGCAACCGTTATCGCGGCAACGGTCGTTCGGGCTCGCGGCCGCAGGTTTCGGGTCGTCGGCGGGCCGCCTGAGTTGTTGCAAAATTACAAGGTAGCCTAAAGTCTTTTTAAGACCAGTTCCGCCAGCGGCCGGCGCTCCTTGACCGGAGGCTTATGGTCGGGGTCGGGATGACCGACGGCGACCACCGCCATCAGCTCGTAACGGGTCGGCAGCTCTAAAAGCTCGCCGACCCGTTTTGCGTTTTTCAGGATCTCGCCGAGCCAGACCGCGCCCAGTCCCAGTCCGTGGGCCATCAGCAGGATGTTCTGCAGGGCGGCGCCGATGCCCTGGATATCTTTCTCGCGGTGATAGAGGGATTGATTGTCGAGAAAGACGGCGATGCTCACCGGGGCATTTTCGATGATCTTGCCGTATTTGGTCAGAGTGGCGATCTCCTGGCGCAGTTTTCCGTCCCGGATGATAACGAAGCGCCAGGGTTGGTTGTTGAGGCCGGACGGCGCCCAACGGGCCGCCTCGAGCAGGGTTTCGATCTCCCTGTCGCTCACCGGCCGGCCCGCGAAACGGCGCACGCTGCGGCGGGAGCGGATCAGCCTTGCAAGTTGCCGGGAACTGTCCTGGTCATGCATCATCATCGTTTTCTCCGAAATTGTCGCTTTCGCACCCCACGCCCCGGGGGCGCTTTTTCGCTGGGCTCGGGACGTCGTGCTTCCTTGTTATCGTTATCAAGGAAACCTTCATCACGGCAGTGTATTTCATGGAGCCGGTTTCCCTGAGTTGCCAGTGGATGGCCCGGGCATCGTCAGAGTATTCTCTTGCCGGTCAGGGCAGGCATTCGTAATCTTTGGTTGTGTGTAGACTTTGCCCTCCGGTGATACTGCTGTATTTGTAAATAGCAACGTTGTCTTTCCCGCCTGTAACGGAGCCGTATTCCGCGGTGACTTGATTATCTTTTCCGCCGGTGATGCTGGCGTATTCACTGTCAAGCTGGTTGTCGCTTCCACCGCAAATCACGCCGTAGCTGGAGTAGGTCTCGTTGCCGGAGCCGCCGCAGATGCTGGTGCTGCTTCCCTTGGCGGTATTGAAGCCGCCGCCGCTTATGCTGCAGTAATAACCATTGGCGATGTTCATCTGTCCGCCCGTAACGGTGCTGGACTCGCCTTTGCTGTTATTGTTTTCGCCTCCGAGAGTGGCGCAGTATGTACCTGTGGCGTGATTCAAGTGGCCGCCGAAAATGCTGGCGTGATCCCCGGAGCATCTGTTGTAGTAGCCCCCGGCGACAACCGAATCCCCTCCCTCGGTGGTGTTATGTTCGCCGCCGGCGATAACGGAGAAGTGACCCTTGGCGGAGTTGTGGTCGCCGCCGGTGATGGTAGCGTAGCGGCCGCTGATGGCATTCAGGTAACCGGCCACCAGGCCTCCGTACGAGGAGTAGTTCTGTTTGCGGCCGAGGATGAGATTGTGCGATCCCGTGCGGTCGTCGGAGCCCTCGCTGCCGCTACGGGATTCGTTGTAGCCGATGATGAGGTTGCCGAGGCCGTTGACGGTACCGTTGGTCGAGCCTGAGCCGCTTCTGATATGGAGGTTGGCGCCGGTGATATAGACGTCGTTGCCGGAGCGGCTGAAATGTGCGAGCTTGTATTCGAGGGCTGCGACCCGGCTCTCGAGGTCGCTGCTGCCGCTGCCGCCGCTGCCGGAGGGCCAGCTGGTGCGGGAGACGCCGCCCAGTCTGATCGATTCGCCTCCCATGTCGAGGGTCCCGCCCAGGTGGATGCCGCTGTTGTCGATCACCATGGTTGCGGCGCCGGAAGTTCTGAGGTGCGCATCTTGGATGCTGAATTCCTGTGCCGCCAGTTCGTTCAGCGAACCCAACTCGCCGAGAGCGAGCCTGGGAGTCAGGACTTCGCCATCCTGTTCGACCTCGACCCAGAGTTCGTCCGCCGGGATGCCGCTCATCCGTTTCCTGGTGGTGATCTCTCCCTGTCCGAAAGTCACTTTGGTGAGGCCGGCCCCGGTTTTGATCTTCTGGGTCTCTTCATACAGTTTGCGGCCGGCGAGTTCATCGTCGAAGATCCGCAGAGTCAGCGAGGCCTCCCGGCCGGCATTCAGGGGTTCGCCGTTTTTGCAGAATTTTCCTTCCAGCAGCAGCGCCGTCTGGCCGGTGCCGGGTAGAAAGAAAACGATTATGAACAGGACCATTACCAGCAGGGTGAAACGGGGTGATAGTGATCTGTTGTTTGTCATGACGGTACCTTCCTTGCTGTTTACATTGTTTTGTTCATGTCGAACGCCGTGCATTCGCCAGAAACCGGTCTGTCCGCGGTCCTGGTTTTTTAGGGGGATATCCCCCAGTATCGATATCTGATATGAATTTTTTCGTGAAAATGCAATAGAAAAATTTTTTTTGAGTGTTTTGCCGGATTGTATTTTTTATGACCGGTTGGCTCCCTCTTTTTTTCGCCGGGGTTGTTCCGGTCGGCAGGAAGCGGGCGAGGTCCGATTGACATGCCTGGGGAAATGGTGTAGCCATTCGGGGCGGGAAATGTCCTGGTGTTCGGGATTCGGGCTGTGAGAAATCGCCTGCGGCTAAATTCATCCCGAGGCGAATCCGGCCAGGGTCTGCCGGTACAGAGGGTGGAGGTCGAGGTCGTTGTGTCCCGCTCCGGGGATGATCACCATCCTGCACTCTTTTCCGGAGAAGGCGCGCTGCAGGAGTTCGCTTTCCCGGCGGGGAACGATCTCGTCATTTCCGGCGATAATCATCGTCGTCGGGGCGCTGACGGCCTCGATTTTGGCCAGGTTGTCATAGCGGTCCTTGAGAAGCCAAGAGACCGGCAGAAAGAAGTAATGGCTCCGGACGACCCCGGTCAGGCTAGCGAAGGGAGTGACCAGCAGCATTCTGGCTACCGGCCGCTGGGCGGCGAGATGGATGGCGATGGCCGAGCCCAGGCTGCGGCCGACGACCGCGATCTTCACATGCCTGGCTGTGAGGTGATCGAAGATCGTCAGGGCGTCCTGGCAAAGTGCCTTTTCCGTGGGGTTTCCGCCGCTGCCGCCATAGCCCCGGTAATTGACCAGGTAGACCGCTAGCGCGGGAAAGATCCGGTCGAAGGTTTCGCAATTCGCCGAAACCTCCTCGGCGTTGCCACCGAAATAGACCAGGGCCGGGCCGCAGTCCGGATGCAGTCGCCAGATTTTCAGACGGATCTCAGCGCCATCGGCGGTCCGGTCCACCGGCAGGAGGAAGCTGTCGTAGCCGGGGGCGTCGCTTTCCGGGCCCGGCAGATAGATTTGTTTGCGCTGGGTAATATACATGATCAGCGCGAACAGGCAATAGAGGGCCAGCGAAAGCGTGAAGATGATCAACAGGATCTTCATGGTCGTTATCCCGAGGGATGCGAAAGTTCGTGGTTCCGGATGTCCGATGATAATCCCCGGCCGGATTTCTGGCAAGGTTCATTTTGGCACTGCGGCGGTTTTGAAAGGAAAAATCGGTGAAAAAACTGAAACGGTTTCGGGAATGGTCCGGGGCGGTTCTGATTTGGGTATGGTTCTGCATCCTGCCGGGCCTGGCGGTCGGGGCTGGCGGTACGAGCTGGTATGATCAGGTCATCGGCCGGCTGGCGCCGAGCCTGGCGATTGTTACCACCGCCGACCTCCAGAGCCGGATCTATCCCGCCCCGCTGACCGGTGATGACGCAGTTACGATCGGGGGTCTCGATCGGGTCGCGGCCCTGGCCCGGCGGGTGGAGAGCGAAGTCGACGGCGTCCTGCTGGTTTCAACCGGCGACGATTTGATGGGAGCCTTCTACTCGGTTTTTTCCGGCGAACCCGAGATCGGAGCGATGAACCTGGCCGGTTATGATGTCGTGGTTCCCGGAAATCATGAATTCGATCTGGGGATCGAGGTCTATGCCGCTGCCGCCTCCCGGGCCCGTTTCCCCATCCTCGCTGCCAATCTCGAGTTCGCCCATCCCGATCTCGCCGCTCTCGTCAAACCGGGAATCATCATGGAGGTCGGCGGCCTCAAGCTCGGTTTTTTCGGTCTCGTCACCCCCGATCTGAAAAGGGTTTGCCAGCTCGAAGACGATGAGGTCGAGGTCGATGGCGATCTCGTCGGAGTCGCCCGGCGGATGGTTGAGTGGTTGCGGGACCGGAATGCCGGGCTGGTTGTCGCTCTGAGTCATTGCGGCAGCAGCCGCGACCGCGAGCTGGCGTCCTCGGTCGCCGGCCTCGATCTGATCGTTGGCGGGCACAGCCATGAAATCCTTTACGAAACTTTGACCCGTCCGGACGGTGGTGAGTGCGTCATCGTTCAGGCCGGAGCCGGCGGTGACCAAGCCGGTGTATTCCGTTGCAGATGCGCCGGGCGGATCATCGATCCGCGTTGGGAGATCGTCCGGCTCGATGAAAAAGTGGGCTCGATGGATTCTGTCCGCGAGTATGTCGAAGGATATGTCGCCGAGTTCGATCGGCGGCTCGGAGAACCTGTCGGCGAAACCCGGGTCGCTCTCGACAGTCGCAAGTCGGTGGTGCGGACCCGGGAGAGCAATCTCGGCAATCTCGTTGCTGACGCCGTTGCCGACTGGTTTCGGGATGAGGACGGGGAACCCCCGCTGGTGCTGGTCAGCGGCGGCGCGATTCGCGGCGACCGCCTCTATCCGGCCGGTCCGCTGTCGCGCAAGGATGTCTTGAGTATTCTGCCGTTCGGCAACACGATTATTCGGGCCGAGCTCAGTGGAAAGCAGATCAAGGCCCTGCTCGAAGCCTCGGCCTCGGCCCTCGGGGGTGGAAATTGTCCGCTGGACGGCCGGGTCAGTTCCGGTGGCTTCCTGCAGCTGAGCCGGGCCTTTAGAGTGGTGATCGATCCCGCTGAGCCCTCCTTCTGCGGCCGTTACGATGGTCGCAACCTGGTCGAGGTCATCGAGCCGGGCCGCCGGGTGGTTCAGGTCGAGATTTTGCGACGCAAAGGATGGCAACCGCTCGTTTCCACAGCGAATTATACCGTCTATATCAACTCCTGGCCGGCGTCGGGCGGTGATGGCCACTACGTTTTCGCGGATGCGGACAAGGTCGATACCACGGTTCTGATGGCCGATGCCCTGGCCCGGTATGTCGCCCGGCACAGCCCGGTCCGGCCGCAGGTCGAGGGTCGGATCATCATCTACTGAATTTTTACTGAAATGGGATGCGAAATGGCGGCATCTGCAACGGCTCGGCTTGTTATACGAAAATGAGGGTGGCCCGATGACGTTAGTGTTAACCGGGCCCGGTTAGGGAGAAGGAGCGGAAAAGATGGTGAAAAAAGATTCTCTGATCAGCAGCCGGGGGTTCTGGGGCTGTCTCGGGCTGGTTTTGATTCTCTTGCTGCCGGCTGCGGTCGCCGGAGCTTCGTCTAAGACGGGGCCCTATCCGCCGACCCGAAGAATGATTTTTCGGGATGACGAGTTGCTGATGATCGTCGGCGATCCCGGCGCGCATAAAGCTGAGTTCATTTCGGCTGCGCCGGATGACGCATCTCTCGATAAATGGAACAAAGATAGAATTTGGCATGATTATGACCGGGACTATTATTTCTGCGACAGCTCCTGCCGCACCACTCCGGTGCGCCGGCTCTGCCGGGGGCGGTTCACCCGTTTCGACATTGAGCAGGCGGTCTCCTGTTTCCCCGGGAGCGACGGGAAGTACATTCACCTCGAACTCTGGGATCTTGACCAGAAGATCCCTTACGCCGGGAGCAAGAGCTTCCGCTGTTACAACCTCGCGGAGCCTCAATCGAATGTCGGCCTGTATGAAGATTTCGCGGTTGCCGCCGCCGATCTCGATGAAGTGGCCGATGCCGAGGGGCACTATCACGATGAAGTGATCGTCGTTCGTTACGACCGGAACGCCAGGCACCAGAAAAAGGTTTTCGTTGAAATCCTGGCACTGACGCCGAAAACGGATGGCGGCGTTGATTTTGCGACTCTGTGCGAGGTGGAACTCGATCCCCCGCCGGTCGTGATTGAGGACGGCAAACCCTTGTGCAGCGTCGCTCTGGCGGTAGGAGATTTCAACGGCGACAGCCATTTCGGGCTTGCCGTTTTCCGGGCGGCGCAGGCCTCTTCCAGTCGGGGTTTGGCCGGGAACCTGATCTCTTTCGAACGGACGGCGGATGGTTTGCAGGCCAAGGTGGGTTCTACCTGGCGGGGTACGACTCCGGGGGGCATGGTTCCTTTGGCGATGGCCGCCACAGCTGTGGACCTGGATGGCGACGGTACGGATGAGATCGGTCTTGCGACCGCCGATTACCTGCGGGTGATTACGGTTGATGACAACGGTCGATTGCATCGGAAGATCAAGCGGAGTCATAGTGGAGACACTTCCGGCGAGATCCGGATTCTGCCGGGCACATTTTTCCGTGATGGTCAGGGGCTGGGTTATGCCCGGCAGTTGGTCTGCTGCGGTTACGCCGGTGGCGGCACTCCCTGGAGTTATGTTATCGGCTTCAAGAAAGTGGAAGCGGACGATGGCGAGGAGAAATTTTCTCTGACTCATTACAAGAGCTTTTATTACAAGCTGCCGTTCGGAGCGCCGGATGCCGCCTATATCACCTATCTCGATCTCGCGGTCGGGAATTTCGCCGGGGTAAACGCCGACGGCCAGTCGGACGCACCGGTCGACGGATATGTTTTCACCTTCATGTTCTGGTCCGATGACCGGGACACAACCTATCGCCAGGTGGTCCTGCAGGAGATGAACGGCGACCAGACGGTGATCTGGCAGGGGAAAGGCGATGATTATAAACCGATGCCGACCGCCCTGCTCGCACTCGACAGCGACGGCGATTCCCTGTTTCTCGGCGGCCCGCCGATCCACGTGGCGATCAGCGACTACCATTTTCTGGAGTATATTATCCAGGAGCCTCCCAAGCATGTCGACTATCTGCCGGTGGATGCGGATGATCCCACCGGCGATTGGGAGGTGGTCAATGTCAGCGCCTATGATGATTTCTACACCGACCTGAAAGACAGCCAGGAGACGGTTCTGGAGACCCGGACGACCGTGAGCTCGAGCCACAGTTACGGGGGAGGTTTCGGTCTGGATGTGAAAGGCTCGATTCCCCCGATCGCGAATGTCGGCATCTCAACGGAGCTCAAGGGCAAAATCAACTATCTCTACCGATCCCGGGAAGCGGAGATCAATGCCAGTTATCAGACCTTCAGAACCGCATACGAAGGCAAGACCGCCCACGACGATCTTCTGGTGGGCTCTGTCGGCGGCCTGGATATCTGGTCCTATCCGATTATCGGCTATCTCAATCCCGACCAGGACAAGCCTCCGTACGGGTTTCTGGAGGTCCTGCTGCCCGCCGCCAGCACTTCGTTCCGGGTCGCCGGCCGTTCCGCCGACTGGTACCAGCCCTGGCACCAGAACGGCAACGTTCTCACCTATCCTCCGATAGTCGAAACCGATTCCGGGTCGGACTCCGAGGTCGGGACCCGACCCGCTTTTCTGGCTGATCTCGGCAGCTACATCCGGCCGGACGGATCCCGGACCAAGGTTCCTCTGAATGAACTCGCAACCTACACGGTGACCGGGATCACCCAGTCCCAGTCCATATCCTGGTCGGTCGCGACCTCCGATGAGAAGCGGATCAGTTATGAGCACACCCTGGGGGAGAACGAGGAGGTCGTGAGCAGCATCGGTTCCGAGGCGGACGGGGTCGAGGTCGAGGTCAATTTCAATCAGAGCAACAGCTGGGGCGGGGCGAAGGTCTCTTCCACCGTTATCAGCGCGGGCAAGGGCATCACCATCTCGATGCACTCCCATAACGATTCCAGGTATGATTACGGTTTCATGCCGGCAGTCTACATGACGGCCGGCACCGGGGCCCTGAAAGTGGCCTATGCCGTGGATCCCCTGTATGCCGCGGACGGCGCCGCCTGGTGGCGGCGGCATTACGGCCGCCGGCCCGATCCGGGTCTCAATCTGCCCAACCGTTTCACCTGGCATGAACCCGAAGGCGAGCACCGGGAAGAGTACTGGATCCTGAACGATCATTCCGACCGTATGAACATGCGCGGTTTTCTCCTGCGCCGGGATGATCCCGATCCGGTTTCCGGTCTGCACCCGGCGCTCACCGGGCCGCCGGTCGATGGTGAAAAGGTGAGGCTCTGCGCCCGGGTCTACAATTTTGCTCTCAGTGACCCGGTCGAGGATCTCAAGGTTCGTTTCGAGGTTGTCCAGCTCGATGAACGCGACGAGGAGATCGGGGAACGGGAGCTGGTCGGCGATACCCGGGTTTCCCTGGGTACGCTCAGTGACGGATTCAACGATTCGATGAAAGAGGTTTATGTCGTCTGGGACACCGCCGGCAAGGCTTCGGAGAATGGTTATCGTTTCTATGTCACCCTCGATCCCGACAATGAAATCACCGATGAGCTGCATGAATGGAAGGACGCCGACGGGCAGCGGATTCTGCACGGGAATAATGAAGGATTCTGGCCCTGGAGCTCGGGGGTTCATGTTGTTCGGGCTCCGGAACAGATTCTTCTTCAGAATGCGGCGTCCGAAAGATGGCTGGCGGTGGCCGACATCGAACTTGAGAAGGAGGGCGAATACCTTTCCGCCGGTCCGATTCCGGTGACGGCCGGGGAGGAGTATCGGATCCGGGCGCGGATAGTCACCAACGCGGCTTACCATCCCCGTTTTGTCAATGTCTGTTTCTATGAAGAGGATTTCTCCGGTCGGAGACGCCTGCTGGCCATGCGCCGGATCAGCGTGATCGGCGCCGGAAGCCCGGTCTGGTGTCGTTGGCGTCCGACCCAGGTTGGTCTCAGTCGTCTGACCGCCGAAGTGGTGGGCAGTCACGTGCCGGTGGTCGACAATGATCACGGCTTGACGCTGGCGGTTCATCCGGCCCGGCCCCAGTCTTCCTGGCAGAGTTCCGTTTTCAATTCCCTGCTGCCGTTCTGATGAAGGAGTGGTTTGCGTGAAGTCATTGCTTTCATGGAGAGGACCTATGTTCAGAAAATCGTATTGTTGCCGGATTTTGTTTCTGCTGCCGCTTCTGGCCGGACTGCTCCTGTTTTTTCGGCCGCCAGTGCTTTTCGCCGCCTCGGCCGACCCGGTTTCGGCCCCGCGTTTTTCCTTGACTCTGCGTCCCGGTTTTTCCCCTTTTCTGGCGGGGGATGCCGGCCGGGGAGCCGGGGCTCCCGATTATGACGATATCTTCCATGTCGGCCGCGGAATCGCGCTCGAGGCCGGCTGGCGGCTCAACCGGACGGTAGAACTGGTGGCCGGAGCCGGTTATGAGCGGTTCGGTGGCGGAGAGTACCAGGGACTCGATTTCGACAATTTGGAGGTGGTACCCCTCTATTGCGGCAGCAAGTTCTTCTTCCCTGTGAAGTCGCCGGTTCGTCCCTATGCCGAATTTCATGTCGGAGCCGCCCATCTCTCCAAGGTCGAGGTTTCCTGGTATTCGCTGTCGACCACCTACTGGGATTCAGCGTGGGTGCCGCTGGCCGATCTCGGGCTCGGGCTCGAGTGCGAACTCGGCGGCTGGCGCCTGAGCGGCAGTGTCCGGGCCCGTTATCTCGGGGCTCCCGATGACCGGCTCGAGGCGGCCGATGCCGACGCTTCCTGGACCTTTCCGGTCTATCTCGGGATCGGCCGCTCCTTTTAAGGCCGGGTGAGGTTGAAAACGGATTCGGAGGTTTGGGGTTGCGGGATCGCGATGCTGGTCCCCGGCCGGATTTCCGGCGGAGTTCATTTTGGCAGGATCACGGTTTGCAAGGAAGAAACGATGCGACAGTTGCGTAGATGGTTTTGTGCCGGTTTGACCGGGACGTCGTTCTGGGTTCTTTCCGTCCTGGCGGCCGGACCGGCGCTGGCGGCGGGTCCCGATGCCGGGAAACCGGTCGGTTGGATGGTCTCGGTGATGTTGGCTCTGGTCGTCGCTGTTGCGACCCTGGTGCTGCTGAACCGGCGCTATCGGGACAAACTCGCTCCGCGAAACCGGGCGGAAGACCCGGTCATCGCCAGTCGGGAGGATTTTCTCCGGGCCCTGATCCGACGCGACCCCCAGATTCTGGAGCCGCTCGAGGAGGGAACCTACGGTGATCCGCCGGCCGAACTCGCGACTCTGGCGGAGGCCCTGCGATATCCGGCCGGAGCGCTGACGGTCAGACTCGCTTCGGGGGCGACCATCCCGCTTTCCTCCGCATCGGAATCTGACCAGCGACCGTGGCGGCCGGGAGAAAAATATCGTCTGGCCGATGAGGTTCCGGAGGTTGAGGCCGAAGTGGAGGATCTCTGTTTCAGCTGCCGGGCGGGGCGTTTTGTACTCCATTTCGGTGACCGGCAGGCCGGTGCCCGGCTCAGGCTTGCCAATCCCGCCTTTGATTTCCAGCTGCGTCCGGAGTCCGGTCAGTCCGTGCTCATTTGTCCCGGTGACAAACTGCTGGGCGCCGCCGATCGCGTATTCGCCAGGTTCGATCCGGAACCGTCCCGGTGAGGGTGACCGGTCGGACTGCTTCCGCTCCGACGCCGGGCCGGATCGTGGTGGGGACGTTTTTCTATTGTCAAACAGAATAGTGGAGATCTCTTTTGTCATCCAATCTGCCGCCGCTGGCTCATCGCCTGCGGCCGAAGAGTCTTGATGAATTCATCGGCCAGACCCACCTGCTCAGGGAGAACGGTTTCATCGCCCGGATGCTTAAGGCCGGAGAACTCTATTCGCTGATTTTCTGGGGACCGCCGGGCTGCGGCAAGACTACTCTGGCGACGCTTCTGGCCGAAGCGGTCGAGGCCGATTTCCACAGGCTCTCGGCCGTCACCGCCGGGGTCGGCGATATCCGCAAGCTCGCGACCCGGGGCCGCGACAACCGGCGGCTCGGGGTCCGGACCGTGCTTTTTCTCGATGAGATCCACCGTTTCAACAAGGCCCAGCAGGATTTTCTCTTGGGCCCGGTCGAGGAGGGCAGCCTGATTCTGCTCGGGGCGACCACTGAGAACCCCTCCTTTTCGATCATCACACCGTTGCTCTCCCGGGCCCGGGTGGCGGTGCTCGAACCGCTGCGTCCGGCCGATCTCGAGATTCTGCTCGGCCGGGCCGCAAAACGTCTGGCAGCGGACTACGAGCGGAAAACGGTGATCGATGAAGCCGTTATCGGGCGCATCGCCGCTTTTGCCGAGGGCGATGCCCGCCGGGCCCTGAACCTGCTCGAGACCGCCTTTCTCAACCTCGAGGCCTCCCGCGAAAAACTGGAGCCGGCCGATCTCGCTCCGTTGCTGGAGGGTCGCGAGCTGCTCTACGACCGCGACGGCGAAGAGCATTTCAATCAGATCTCGGCCTTGATCAAAAGCCTGCGGGCCGGTGATCCTGATGCCGCCCTCTACTGGCTCGGGCGGATGCTCGAAGCCGGCGAGGATCCCCTCTACTGCGCCCGCCGGATGATCCGTTTCGCTTCCGAGGATATCGGCAACGCCGCCCCCCAGGCTCTGCAACTCGCCATCAACGCCCGTCAGGCTTACGAGACCCTGGGGTCGCCGGAAGGAGAGCTGGCGCTGGCCCAGGCTGCGGTCTATCTCGCCACGGCCCCGAAAAGCGATGCCGTCTACCTGGCCTGGAAACGGGTACAGAAAGAGATCAGGGAGAGTGGTAACTTGCCGGTTCCGCTCCAGGTCCGCAATGCTCCGACCGGATTGATGAAAAAGCTCGGTTACGGTCGCGGTTATGTCAATCCTCATCGGGCCCGGGAAAATCCGGCCCGGATCCGGGCCCTGCCCGAGGGCCTGAAAGAGCATTCCTTCTATCGGCCGTCCGAAAACGGCTACGAGGCCACGATCGGCCAGCGTCTGGCGGAACGCGAGGCGGCCGGCAGAGAGCCGGCGGAGCCGGGAGAGGTTGCCGGGGCAAGAGGTAAGCGCGGTGACGGCTAGGGACAAGGGACCGGGAGATAAACTCGGGAAACTGCCCGATGCTCCCGGGGTCTACCAGTTTTTCGACGTATCCGGCCGCATTCTCTACATCGGCAAAGCGGTCTCCTTGAAGAAGCGGGTGCGTTCCTATTTCAGTGGCCGGCCCGACCGGGCCAAGACCGCCCTGCTGGTCTCCCGGATCGCCGATCTCGAGGTGATTGTCTGCGACAGCGAGATCGAGGCCCTGCTGCTCGAAAACATCCTTATCAAGAAGCACCGGCCGCCTTTTAATATTGACCTCAAGGATGATAAGCATTACCCTTACGTGCGGCTCGATATCGGGGACGAGTTCCCCCGGCTCGAGATCGTGCGCCGGCGGCGGGCCGACGGGGCCCGCTATTTCGGTCCTTTCCCGGCCGTGACCGCGCTGCGCTCGACCCTGAAGATTCTCAATCGCCATTTTCGCCTGCGGCGTTGTCATGCCCGGCGCTTTCGGAACCGGGTGCGGCCCTGCCTCAATCATCAGATGGGGCTTTGCGCCGGCCCCTGTTGCGGATTGATAGGTATCGCCGAATATCGGCAGGCGGTCGAAGCCGCGGCGGCGATTCTGGCCGGTCGCGGTCGACCGGTGCTGGCCCGGCTGGAAAAGGAGATGGCGCAGGCCGCCGAGCGTCTCGATTTCGAAGCGGCGGCGGCCCGGCGCGATGCCATCGCCGATCTGAAAAAGGTGCTGGCGGCCCAGGAGATCGACGCCGGTCGTGACGAGGACCTCGATGTCATCGCCGTGGCCGGAAGCAGCGAAGGAGATGCGGTCCTGTA
>JAADEO010000176.1 GCA_013153415.1 Deltaproteobacteria bacterium | reverse complement strand
TGGGAGGATGTATGATTATGGGAAAATCTGGAAGTAACCCGCGCCGGCTCTGGATTGTCGGATTCCTGTTGCTGGTGCTGGCGGTTTTGCCTCTGACGGGGCTCGCCGAGACGGTGGCGTCCGGAAACGGCGAAGCCGGGGAAGCGGCTCCGGCTGCTCAGGACAGTGTCAACGAGGCCGAACTGGCCCAGCTGTTGGCCCCGATCGCTCTCTATCCCGATACCCTGCTGGCCCAGATGTTCATGGCTTCGACCTATCCCCTGGAGATCGTCGAAGCGGCCCGGTTCGTCCAGAAACAACCCGAGCTCAAGGATGAAGCTTTGGAGAAGGCCCTGGAAAACAAGGACTGGGACGAGAGTGTCAAATCCCTCTGCCATTTCCCCTCGGTCCTGAAATCGATGAACGATAATCTCGAGGCGACCAAGAAACTCGGCGATTTCGTTCTCGCTGATCAGAAAGCGGTCATGGACATGGTTCAGACCCTGCGGGCCAAGGCCCACGAGAAAGGGGAACTCAAGACCACCAAGGAGCAGAAAGTGGTCGTCAAGGAGAAGACGATCATTATCGAACCGGCCAATCCGGAAGTGGTTTATGTGCCTTCGTATAGCACTACCGTGGTCTACGGACCCTGGTGGTATCCTTCCTATCCCCCCGTGGTCTGGTACCCCCCACCCCCGGTTTTCGCTTTTACCGCCGGGGTTGCGGTCGGCGTTTGGGCCTCGCACTGGTGCCGTCCCAACTGGGGCCGGGGAGAGATCGATATCGATATCAACCGCAACATAAATATCAATCGGCCGCATCGTCCCGGAGGTGGCCGGCCCCGTGACCGGATGGCCCGGGCCCAGGCCTGGAAACACAATCCCAAGCATCGCAAAGGGGTTGCTTATCGAAACCGGGATGTGCGCAAGCGCTACGGTCAATCGGTGCGTACCGCCCGCCAGCGCGACCTGGCCCGGGGATATGGTTCCCGGGGGCTCGACCGCCGGACCCGGGACAGTATCAAAAAACAGGGACTTAAAACGAACGGCAAGTTCGGCCAGGGATTCGGCAACCGCCAGAATCGCCAGGCGACCCGGCCGGCCAGCGGCAAACGTCCGAACCGGGCGGTCAGTTCCGGTAATCGCAATCGCATGACCCGCAGCAATCGCGCCTCGTCGGCCAGTCGCATCGGTCAGACCCGGGCTTCGGGTGTGAGCCGGGCCTCTTACAACCGCAGTCGTCGCTCTAACAGCGCTTTCCGGCGTTCCGGTTCGGCCAGTTCGGCCCGGCATTCCAGTATGCGGGGACGCAGTAGCCGGAGTTTCAGCCGGGCCCGGGCCGGTGGCGGCCGCCGGCGCTAGGGAAAACGTGATTTTCACCAGGAGCTTGCCGAAATGATTACTTTCCGAACCAGGGAGAAAGCGGATATGAATAGCAGTTGTTCAACCACTGAAAGCCGTTTCCGGCGCCGGTTCCGTCTGGGTTCCTGGTTGCTGGCACTGGCCTGCCTGTTGTTTGCAACCTCGTTGCCGGCGGCCCAGCTGGATAAGCCCAAGGGCAAAGGTTTCGCTTCTCCCCAGGCCGCGGTCAGCGCCCTGGTCGAGGCCGCCCGGCGGGCCGATGCCCAGGCGTTGCTGGCAATCCTCGGGCCCGATGCCAAGGATATCGTTTTTTCCGGTGATTCGGTCGAGGGCCGGCGGGAGGCGGCCAATTTCGTGCGCTCATACGATGAGAAGCACCTTCTGAAGATGACCTCTCCGACCTCGGCCAGCCTGATGATCGACAAGGACGGCTGGACCTTTCCGATTCCCATCGTCAAGATCGACAGGCAATGGTATTTCGATGTCGAGGCCGGCAAAGAGGAGCTTATCAACCGCCGTATCGGCCGCAACGAGCTGACCGCGATCCAGGTCATGCAGGCCTATGTCAACGCCCAGCTCGAATACGCCTCCAAGGACCGGGACGGGGACGGGATTTTGGAATTCGCGCAGAAGATCAAAAGTGATCCGGGGCAGAAGAACGGACTCTACTGGCCCGTGAAAGAGGGTGAAGCGCCCAGCCCGTTCGGTCCCCTGATCGCTCGGGCCGCCAGCGAAGGCTACCAGCACAGCGATGCGGGACCCCAGCCCTACCATGGTTACTATTTCAAGATCGTTACCCGCCAGGGACCCAACGCTCCCGGTGGAGCCTACGATTTCGTGGTCAACGGCAATATGATTCTGGGCTTCGGCATGATCGCCTACCCGGCCAAATACGGGGTCTCCGGGATCATGACTTTCGCCGTTAATCAGCAAGGGGTGATCTACGAGTGCGATCTCGGGGAAAAGACCGCCGAGATCATCAACAAGATGGCCAAATACAATCCCGATGAACATGAATGGCGCAAAGTCAGCGATAAATATCTCGATTTCGATTAATCCAGGAGTTATGATTATGATCAACCGTTTCTGCAGCCTTCTTCTTGTTGCCTTTCTGATCGCGACCTGGTTGCTTCCGACCCCGGCAGCGCACTCCTACCCGGGTCGCCGCCAGATCCGAATCGGCATTGTCACCGACGGATCGACTCCGGCGGACCGGGCTGTAGTGGCTCTTTTCCAGAAGGAGATCAAGGCGATCGCCGACAGGGATATGGATATCAGGTTTCCCGCTACCGCCAACCTCTCCGGTCAGGATACCCGGGCCGGAGTAAAAAAGGCCCTCGACCTCCTGTTTACAGATCGCAATATCAAGATCATCCTGGCCCTGGGAGTGATATCCTCGACCGAGGTTCTGGCCCGCAAAAAGATTCCCAAGCCGGTGATCGCACCTTATGTTCCCGATTTCGCCCTCAAGGAGCGGCAGCGGCGGAAACTCTCCGGCCGCAATCTGGTGAGCATCGATTCGATGTACTATCTCGACCAGGATATCGAGATCTTCCGTAAGATAGTGCCCTTCCGGAAAATAGCGTTCCTGTTCGACCGGCGCGAGGTCGAAGCCTTTACCGATCTCGATGCCCGGGTCGCCGCCTTCGCCGCCCGGCATGGTCTCGATGAGGTCGCTGTCGTGACCGTAGGCTCGGCGCCGGAAGCGGCCCTGAAGAAGATTCCCGATGGGGTTGACGCCGTCCTGGTCGGGCCCCTGTGGCACATGGACGATGCCGGGGTCAGACAACTGGCGGCCGGTTTCGTGGCCCGCCGGATTCCCGCTTTTACGATCTGGGACAGCCACCAGGTAGAACTCGGACTTTATGCCGGGCTCGAAGCCCGGGGCAAGCAGGATATCCTGGCCCGGCGCACGGCCGTGGCGGTGATGGATATCATCATCGGCGACAACCCCCAGGCCATCGATGTCGGCTTCATCCGCGACC
>JAADEO010000213.1 GCA_013153415.1 Deltaproteobacteria bacterium | reverse complement strand
TGCGTCTCAACCGTCGCTTGGGAATGAAGATCCTCGGTGGTTGCTGCGGAACCAACGTCGAGCACCTGGCTTATCTGGTCGCCCGCCTGGCCCCCCGTCTGGGAAGATCCGCCAGTCATCGTGAGGATCTCTGAGAGTATGCCGGTTTACCGTCTCACCCTGCGGCCGGTGTTTCCCCCGGCCCACCTGGCCGAACCCGAGAACGGTCTGCTGGCGGTTGGCGGTGATCTCTCCCGGGAACGCCTGCTTCGGGCCTATGCCGAGGGCATTTTCCCCTGGTACTCGCCCGGCGATCCCATTCTCTGGTGGTCCCCCGATCCCCGGGCCGTACTTTTCCCCGGCGAGTTCCATCTCTCCCGCCGCAACCGCCGCTATCTTCGCCAGTCTGGTTTCCAGCTGACCCGTGATCTGGATTTCACCCGGGTTATCGAGGCCTGTGCCGGGATACCGAGACGGCATGAAAAGGGAACCTGGATCACCCCGGAGATGAAAGCGGCCTATATCGAACTGCATGAGGCGGGCCTGGCCCACTCCTTCGAAACCTGGTCGGCCGACGGACAGCTGGTCGGTGGTCTCTACGGGGTTTCCCTGGGGCGCTGCTTCTTCGGCGAATCGATGTTCTCGCTCGCCGATCACGCCTCCAAGGCGGCTCTGGCTGAACTCGTTGCTTTCGCCCTGCGTCACAATTTTCATTTTATCGACAACCAGTTCCTGACTTCCCATCTCAAGACTTTCGGGGTTCGTGAAATTCGTCGTCGGCAGTATCTGCAGTGTCTCGAGCGGGCCCTGCGCAAACCGACCCTGCGCGGCTCCTGGAGCCGGCTCTGAGGTTTCTTTCCGTATCGCGCGGCCGAGAAATGGTTGCGAAAACACGTTTATCCTTTGTTGCTTTTTTCTTTACTCGCTGTTTTTTTTTCTGTATATCCAGATATTTGAACAGTTTATTGGTTGTAATTCAAGTTTTAATCAGAGTATTTGTAATTTTAGATGCGTAAAGAGAGTTTCCTCTGGCTGGCTCTGGCCAGCAGTTTTCTGGTCCTGCTTTTCATCCTGGTGCCGTTGTTGCGCATGGTTTCGGCCCCGTCGTTGGCAGCGCTACGGGCCACGATCATTGATCCCGAGGTATTGCGCTCACTCTGGCTCAGCCTCTATACCGGTATCAGCGCCGCCCTGATCTGTTTCGTTTTCGGCACGCCCCTGGCCTGGTTATTGGCCCGCAGCGAGTTCCGCGGCAAAAGGGTGGTCGAGGCGATCGTCGATCTGCCGATCGTCATCCCCCATCCGGTAGTCGGTATCGCCCTGCTCGGTCTGGTGGGAAAGAATTTCTGGTTCGGCCGCCTGCTGCATGAGTTCGGTCTGCGCCTGGTCGGCAATCCTCTGGGGATCATCATGGTTATGACCTTCGTCGGTCTGCCCTTCTATCTGCAGTCGGCCAAGGAGGGTTTCGCCTCGGTTCCGCCCCGGCTTGAACATGTTGCCCGTAGTCTCGGGGCCTCGATGTTCACGACCTTTTTCACCGTTACCTTCCCCCTTGCCCGCCGGGCCATTCTGAGCGGTATTATCATGTGTTGCGCCCGGGCGATCAGCGAATTCGGAGCTGTAGTCATCATCGCTTATCATCCGATGATCGCTCCGGTCCTGATGTTCGAGCGCTTCCAGTCCTACGGACTCAAGTACTCCCAGCCGGTCGCGGTCTGGTTGATCGTCGTCTGTCTGCTGCTCTTTGTCTCGTTGCGCCTGGTCGGCCGGGGACCGGAGCGTACCCGGAGCGGAGGGGCGAGGTGAATCTCAGGATCGAGAATCTCGGAGTCGAGTTGGACGGGTTTGCCTTAAAAGAGGTAAATCTCGAGTTGGAAAAGGGGGATTTCTGCGCCCTGATGGGACCGACCGGGGCTGGGAAAAGTGTGCTGTTGGAAGCTCTGGTCGGATTGGTGCCGCTCAAGACCGGCGAGATCTATCTGGACGGAAAGCCGCTGTCCGGCCTGCCCCCGGAGAAGCGGGGGATCAGCATCGTCTATCAGGACTATGCCCTGTTTCCCCACCTTTCAGTGCGTGACAATATCGCTTACGGACTGCGTTTCAGGAAAGTGGGGCGCTCGGATCTGCGAATGGCCGAACTGCTCTCCCGGCTCGGTCTGGAGGCTTTGCTCGACCGTTTTCCCTCGACTTTGAGCGGTGGCGAACAACAGCGTGTCGCCCTGGCCCGGGCCTTGGTGATCGAACCCGAGATTCTGCTGCTCGATGAACCGCTCTCCGCTCTCGATCCCAATTTCCGCCAGGATCTGCGACGCCATCTCAAGGATCTCCATGGTGTCGGTGGGACCACATTCCTGCTCGTCACTCATGATTTCCCGGAAGCCCTGTCCTTGGCCCGGCATGCCGCGGTTATGGTCAACGGCCGGATCGAACAGGCCGGCAAGATCGAAGATATCTTTCTGCATCCGGTCTCGCCTCTGGTAGCTGATTTCGTGGGTATGAAAAACCTTTTCGCGGTCGAGTTTTCCGAAACCAGCGCCCGGATCAAAGGACTCGAAATCGAGCTCGGCCGGAAACCTGATACGGAACGGGGCTATATCGCCATCCGGCCGGAGGATCTGGTACTGAGTCGTGAGCCGCTTTCTTCGAGCATGCGCAACTCTTTCGCTGCCCGTGTTCGCGAAGTCCGCAGCCACGGCTTTTACGCCGAGATCGACCTCGAAATCAACCGCCTGGTCTTTACCGCAGTCGTTACCAGCCGGGCTCTGCTCGATCTCAAGCCGCAGCCCGGCACCTCTCTCCATCTTGCTTTCAAAGCCACCGCCGTTCACCTGATCGGCTGATTACTGGCGGTGGCCAAGCTTTGCGTTTGCGCCGCATCGGGCCCGGGATTAAGCCGAATTCCATGCTCGATAAAATCCGCGCCGAAATCATTCTTGCAACCTGAGTAATTTCCCCCGGTGGTTTTTGTTCTGTTATTCGAGATTTGCAGCAGAGTTGCTCCAGCGGCAGGAATCGTAATAGAGTCCGGGGATTGCAGCCGGATCGATACCCATCCGGCTGGCCAGTTTCTCGACCGTCCGCCAGCGGCCCTTTTCATAGGCGATGGCGAGAACGAGAAAAGCCGCAAGTCTGCCTTTGCGTTCGGTCAGGGCGCGAACCAGCTCGTTCGAGAGCGGTAGTTTTTTCATGACCTCGGCCATTGGCTGGTCGATGATAGCGTCGAGCAGGGAGAACAGTCCGACCGTGAAAAGTTCGGCTTTCTTGACCTTGAGGTGAGAGATTTCGCCCAGGAGTTCACAGAAACGGGCCCGGATGCAGGCCAGTCGCAGAAGTTCGTCGGGTTTGTTCTGG
>JAADEO010000088.1 GCA_013153415.1 Deltaproteobacteria bacterium | reverse complement strand
GTCTACGAGCACGCCATTGCCATCGAGTTGGGCGAGAGATTCCGGCGTGCGATCTGAAAATCAAAACTCTTCCAGTTTTTCGAAATCCAGGGTGGCGAAGTGATCGGCGATGGTTTCGGCCCGGCGGATCTCGATGATCTCGCCGTCGGGACGGAGCAGCAGTTCGGCCGAGCGCAGCTTGCCGTTGTAGTTGAAGCCCATGGCGTGGCCGTGGGCCCCGGCGTCGTGGATGACAAGAAGATCGCCGGGCTCGACCGGCGGCAATTTACGGTCGATCGCGAACTTGTCGTTGTTCTCGCAGAGCGATCCGGTGACGTCGTAGGTTTCGGTGGTGGGTTCGTTCTCCTTGCCGAGAACGGTTATGTGATGGTAGGCGCCGTAGAGGGCCGGGCGCATCAGGTTGGCCATCGTGGCGTCGACCCCGAGGTAGTTCTTGTAGGTCTTTTTCAGGTGTCGGGCCCGGGTTACGAGCCAGCCGTAAGGACCGGTGACCATGCGGCCGCATTCGAGGTAGAGTTTGAGTGGCGGCTGGCCGCCGCTTACGATGATTTCGTCGTATTTCTCCCGGATTGCGGCCCCGGTTTTTTCAAGATCGACCGGTTCCTCCTCGGGCCGGTAGGGGATGCCGATGCCGCCGCCCAAGTTGACGAATTCGAAGGTGATGCCGAGTTCGCGGGAGAGTTCGATGACGAGTCGGAAGAGGATCTCCGCGGTCTCGACGAAATAACCTGAATCGAGTTCGTTCGAGGCCACCATGGTATGGAGACCGAACCGTTTGACGCCTTTGTCCCGGCAGTAACGGTAGCCGGTGAAGAGCTGGTCCCGGGTAAAGCCGTATTTGGCCTCCTCGGGTTTGCCGATGATCAGGTTGCCGGCCTTGGCCGGACCCGGATTATAGCGGAAACAGACCAGTTCCGGCAGGGGGCCGACCTCTTTCTCGTAAAATGGGAGATGGGAAAGATCGTCGAAATTGATGATCGCGCCCAGCTCCTTCGCCTTGCGGAACTCTTCGGCCGGAGTATCGTTCGAGGTGAACATGATCTCTTCGCCGGTGATCCCGACCTTTTCGGCGAGCAGGAGTTCGGGCAGCGAGGAGCAGTCGGCTCCGACCCCGACCCGGTGCAGCATCTTCATGATGAAGGGGTTGGGGGTCGCCTTGACGGCGAAGAACTCCTTGAACTCGGTCCAGGCGAAGGCCGCCTGCAGCTTTTTGACGTTGGCGATGATCGCGGCTTCGTCGTAGATGTGAAACGGCGTCGGCCATCTGCGGGAAAGATCTTCGACCTGTTCTCTGGTCAGAGGAAATTTTTTGTTCGGCATGATAGGGGTTCGTATGGGGTTTTGTGGTTGTAGCCCGGCAATTGCGTCCAAATCGCCGGATCAGCGGCTTTTAAGCTGTTCACTCTTCTCCAATGCCCGTTGTTCGGTGCGTCGACGGGCGTTTTCATGACGGCGGCGTTCCTCGTCGTTTTCCAGAATCAGGGGCGGTACCGGTCGTGGTTTTCCCTGCTCGTCGAGGGCGACGAAGGTGAGGTAGGCCGAAGCGGTATGGTGAACCTCGCCGGTGATCATGTTCTCGCTGACGACCCGGACGCCGATTTCCATCGAGGATCGTCCCACCCGATTGAGGGAGGCGACCATGGTGACCAGATTGCCGATATGGACCGGGTAGAGGAAATCCAGTCTTTCGATCGAGGCCGTGACCACGTTGCTGCGGGCGTGGCGGAAAGCCACGACCCCGGCGGCGTTGTCGATCATCTTCATGATTACTCCACCGTGGATGTTGCCGGCCGGGTTGGCATCATGCGGCTGCATGACGTGCGAAAGCGTGACCATGCTTTCGCGAACGGTTTTTCCCTGCATGTTTTTCTCCTGCTTTGTTTGCGAAGACTCCGATCGAAGTACCCGCTCCTAGTGGAAGCGGTGATTTTTGTCAATATTTTCCGCCGCGGGGCCACATTTGACAAATCCCGGTTTTCAGGCGTATATAAACCTTTATCAGTGTTAATTGAAGCAAGTTCAGCCGGCTAAAGATTTCAGTGTTGATCCGGCTGTTCTACAGCCGGATTCTTTCTGCCGACAATGTCATGCCGGATCAGATGCTGCCCCTGACAATAAACCCGGATCATCCAGCCTATTACGGTGTCATGGTCTATGACAAAGCTGGAGAGTTGGTCAAGATAGTGTTCTTTGGTTTGACCTCGGCTAACAGCTTGGTTGCTATGGCGGCGTTTGCGCTTTATACCAACGGGAAGGCGGGAGAGGGCAGATTTTTCGGTATCAATGCCGTTGACTTAGCGACGACCAAATTCATTTTTGATTTTCTAAACTACATTTATCCGGAGGCTTTCGGGGTTGATGTGGTTTGAGAAGATGATCTGTTCTATACCGGCAGGCGGGGCCGTTTGAGTTGCGCTGGGAGTTGTAGCGGCCGGGTGCTGCCGGAGAGTTCCGATGGTGTCGATGTCTGGCTCCTGCCGGCCGGCACGGGGGTTGAAAATAAACAGTCAGGGGTTCCGGTGAGCGAAAGTCGCTGGGAATAAGAACAGAGGATTTGATTTAAGGAGTATGTGATGAAACAATACAGGCTGACCTGGATCGGGCTTGGAATTTCCATCCTGGTGGGCGTTCTTTCATATCTTATCGATCTCGACCCTTTCGACCGGTTGGTGGACTTCTTCGCCTCTGTCGAGAAATATGAACTGGACGAGATATTTATCGGCGTAGTGATCTTTCTGGCCTTTCTGGCCGCCGACCTCCTGATCCAGCAGCGGAAAGAAAAAGTCGAGAGGGAGAAGAGCCGGATCTACCGGGCCATGATCACCTCATCGCACCATATTCTCAACAACTTCCTCAACCAGATGCAGCTTTTCAAGATGACGGCTGAGAGTACGCCGGGATTCGACCCTGAAGTTCTCGAGCTTTACAATCGCATCATAGATGATGCCTCGCAACAGATCGATGCTCTGAGCAGTCTTACCGAAATCAGCGAAGAGGCTATCCGGAAATCGGTAATGCCCGGATCCGATCATGGTGGTTGCCAGCCGTCGTGATCTTTTAATCTAATCGAAATGGAGTTCCTCGAACTCCAGCAACTCGACGATTTCCTCATCAGGCAACTCTTCCACGTCTTTCAGTTTTCTTTTCATGGCCCGGGTTCTGACCCCGGTTTTTTCTATTGTACCGGCCGCGGTTTCGAGCTGTTTCTGGACCCGGGCCAGGACCACCTCGAAGCGGGCGAACTCGGTTTTGACCGCCGCCAGGACTTTCCAGACCTCGCTCGAGCGTTTCTCGATCGCCAAGGTGCGGAAGCCCATTCGCAGACTATTGAGCAGGGCG
>JAADEO010000193.1 GCA_013153415.1 Deltaproteobacteria bacterium | reverse complement strand
TGAATTCGTTTGTCGACTGAAGCACGCCCCTTGGATACGGGCCGGAAAGGCCCGTATGGATTGCGGGGGTTATTTTCTGCTGGATGCTTTTGATTGGTTCACGCGAAGCCGCAAAGCCGCGAAGTCTGATGAACTTATAATAAATCAGTTTTTTGAAAAAACGGGATGGCGCTGTAAAATGTTCAGATGCGAGGCGCCGGAAAACTGAGGAATGAGGCGTACATAGAAGTACGCCGCAGTGACGAAGATTTTTCATGGTAACGCCCCGAGCGTAGCGAGGAAGTACTCTTGGGGTGCGAAGCAGGTGGGCATTTTACAGTGCCATCAGCTGTCTGCTTCTATAGCCTCGTTTTCAGCCTCATCCCTTTCCTTGAGCGCATCTTTGGCCAGTTTACGGCCGAAGGCCAGGGCTTCGCTGTTGATCTTTTCGGTGCCGTCCGGCACCCGGTCGCTGACCGCGGCCTGCAGGGCCTGCGGAGTTACCACCTTGGTGGCTTCGCAGATCACTCCCAGGGCGACGATATTGCTGAACAGCTCCCGGCCGAATTTTTCCCGGGTCCGGGCTGAAATCGGTATCGCCAGGGCGCTGGTGGTGGGGATCTGGTTGACGTAGGTGGTGTCGACGATGAACATCCCATCCGGTTTCAGATTGAAGGAGTACTGGTCGCTGGCCTTCTGACTCATGGCCAAAAGGATGTCGACCCAGGTCGCCTTGGGGTAGTAGATCGGACCGTCGGCGATGATGACTTCGGCCCGGCTCGCTCCGCCCCGGGCTTCTGGCCCGTAGGACTGGCTCTGGACCACATTCTTGCCATCCAGGATCGCGGCTTCGGCCAGAATGATTCCGGCGGTGATCAGGCCTTGCCCACCGCTGCCCGCCAGCCTTATTTCTGTCTGCTTTCTACTCTTTTTCACACCGTTTTTTTTCACGCTTTTTTATCCTCATCCATTTTTTGCGCCCGTTGAATGATGGTGTCGTACTGATCGCAGAATTCCGGCAGCTCCTTTTCGAGCAGGATGCCGGTAATGATCTTGCCTTCCAGCTCCGCCGGGCTCATCTTTTCGGCCCGGGTTTTGTCGACCGCCACCTCTTTCTGCCACTGCAGCATCTCCACGGCTCCGCCCTTGCGGTTGATGCGGCCGTAGGTGGTGGGGCAGTGGGTGATGACTTCGACCACGGAAAAGCCTTTGTGGAGGATGGCTTTCTTGATAATGCTCTGCAACTGCAGGGTATGGTAGCTGGTGCTGCGCCCGACGAAGGTGGCGCCGGCGGCTTCGACCAGGGCTGAGATGTTGAAGGGCCTTTCGATGTTACCAAGCTTGCAGGTGTAGGCCTTGTCTCCGTGCGGAGTGGTCGGGCTGTACTGGCCGCCGGTCATACCGTAGATGTAGTTGTTGAAGATGATGGTGGTAATGTCGATGTTGCGCCGGCAGGCGTGAATCAGGTGGTTGCCGCCGATCGCGGTGGCATCTCCGTCGCCGGTGGCGACCAGAACTTTCAGCTCCGGCCGGGCCAGCTTGAGACCGGTGGCGAACGGCAGGGCCCGGCCGTGGGTGGTGTGCAGGGTGTTGAAATCGACGTAGACCGGGGCCCGGCCGGTACAGCCGATACCGGAGACGAAAGCGATTTCGTTCTTGTCGAGTTCCAGGGCGTCGATGGCTCTCAGCATGCTGCCCAGAATCGTACCGATACCGCATCCCGGACACCAGATATGGGGAAACTTTTTGTTGTGGCGAAAATACTTATTGACCAGTTGAGCGTTGCTGATCATCGTAGCAGTCCTTTGATGGTTTTGATGATTTCATCCGGGGCGATGATGGTGCCGTTGACCCGGTTGATCTTTTCGATATTGGCGTGGCCGGCATTGACCCGCAGCACTTCCCGGTAGATCTGTCCCATGTTGAGTTCCGGGACGATGATATTCTTGAGCTGGGAGAGGTAGCGTTCGAGAGCGAAACGGGGGAAAGGCCAGAGGGTGCCGAGCTTGATGAGGCCGACCTTGTGGCCCGCCTCCCGCAGTTGTTCCAGGGCCGAGCGGGCCGACAATACCATACTGCCGTAAGCGACGATCGCGTGTTCGGCGTCGTTCATCTCTTCGTATTCAACCAGGCAGATCTCCCGGAATCCCCTTTCGATCTTGGCGAAGAGCCCCCGCAGGTTTTCCTTGGCCTCGTTGGGATTGGCGGTCGGAAAACCCTTGGCGTCATGGACCAGGCCGGTGACGTGATAGCGATATCCATCTCCGAAAGCCGCCATCGGGGCGACCCCGGTGGCTGAACGCTCGTAGGGCAGGTACCACTCCGGCGGCATGTTGGGCCGCACCCGGTTGACTCTCTCCACCATCGACCAGGGTGGCAGGCTCACCCGGGCCCGCATGTGACCGATTACTTCGTCCATCAGGACGATTACCGGGTTGCGATATTTTTCGGAGAAATTGACGGCCTTGGTGGTGTAATGGAAAGCCTCTTCGACGCTGGCCGGGCAGAGAACGATGATCGGATGATCGCCGTGGGTGCCCCAGCGCGACTGCATGACATCGCCCTGGGAGGGACTGGTCGGCATGCCGGTCGAAGGACCGCCACGCATGACGTTGACGATCACCAGCGGGACCTCGGCGAGACAGGCGAAACCTAAATTTTCCTGCATCAGGGAAAAACCGGGGCCGGAGGTCGCGGTCAGGCTTTTGCAGCCCCCGATCGAGGCGCCGATGATCGCGGCGATACTGCCGATCTCATCCTCCATCTGGATGAACTTGCCGCCGTTGGCCGGTAGACGGTCGGCCAGGATCTCGGCGATCTCCGTCGAAGGGGTGATCGGGTAACCGGCAAAAAAACTGACACCCGCGGCCAGGGCGCCTTCAGCCACGGCCTCATTGCCTTGCATCAATTGATAGGAAGGCTTCTTTTTCATTTTTTGACCTCCTCGACATTGATGGCGAAATCGGGGCAGCGCAGCTCGCACATATGGCAGGCGATGCAGTTTTCGGGATGCTTGGCGAAAACCCTGCGGTTTTCATCCATGGCCAAAACCTCCTTGGGACAGAAGGCGACACAGATCCCGCAACGTTTGCACCAGTCGGAATAAACTGTAATCTTGGGATGTTCCCGGTCGGACGGGGGCGCGGTTTTCTTCTGGGCCGGACTCATAGCTAATCGTACTCCGGGTGTCATGATTGGAAGATCGATAACCATATTCAGACAAGATGTTATCGGGAATTGCATACACCGAGCTTCAGGCGGTGTCAACGCTTTTTTATTCCGTTTACACTCGAGTTTCAAAGCGGTGGCCTGATACTTTTCCCCACCTCTCTTATCGGATTATCAGGCTTGCCAATTGAAATTAAAACTGATAAATTAAGTAGCTCTTT
>JAADEO010000241.1 GCA_013153415.1 Deltaproteobacteria bacterium | reverse complement strand
CGCTGACGATATAGACGTCACCCTCGCGCCGGGCCCGGGTCTGGACCGAGCGGGAGGAAAGGTCGGAGCTGGCTTCGGGCTCGGTGGTGGCAAAACAGCCGATCTTTTCGGCCGTGGTCATCGGTTTAAGAAAATTTTCCTTGATATAATCGGATCCGTACTCGAGAGCATGACCGGCGAGGATGCAGTGGACATCGTAGACCGCGGCGATACTGTTGGAGGCGTAGGCCAGCTCCTCGACCGTGGCCACGGTGGCGCAGCAGGGATATTTGAGGCCCAGGCCGCCAACTTCTTTGGGGTAGGGGATCTTGAAGAAATCCTCTTCCGCCAGCTGGCGGAAGACATCCCAGGCGAAGCTTTCGCGGCTTTCCGGCCGGGTGGCGATCTCCCAGGCCCGTGGTTCGATCACCCGCCTGGCGAATTCCCGGGCTTTTTCCCGGATCTTCTGGGTTTCCGGCTCGAAGATCATGTCGTGGTAGAGCTCATCCTGCATTCTTGTCGGCAAAGCAGTCATTTTTTATAATCCTTTATACTTGTTGGCTATGAACTCTTAGATACGGTGATCGGTCGGCACCGGAATCGGTTCGCGAAAGATTTTCCGGTCGATGATGACATGCTCCTTGGCGACATGCATGGCCGATTGGCTGGCGTCAGCGAAATTGCCGATGTCTCTGACCAGCATCGGGAAAGCCTCGTCGACCTCGGGGCCCTGGGCCAGGGCGATGGCCCGGCGGTCGAACCAGACCTCGGCATGGCCGATCACCGGGGTATCGACCATGCCGCGCTCCTCACGCAGCCGGTCGGCCAGGGGATCTTCGATACGGCTGACCTGGATGTAGCGTTCGAAGGGCAGGAACTGTTCATACTGGCGGGCCATGGCGCCGTGGCAGGTAAGCCAGTGGAACTTGGCCTCGTCCGGGGTCAATTCCTCGCGGATCTTGCCGACGTAGAGACCTTTCAGGTACATGTTGTCTTCGCGGGCGACGATCTTGCCGGGAGGATTGATCTGGGGCAGGTCGATGGCGAACCAGAGGGCGGAACGGGAAAAGTCGACGAATTTCTTCTCGCTTTCGATCAGGGCGGCCATCGCCTCCCGACCTTCCGGGGTTGCCAAAGCTTCGTCCAACTCCTTGCGGCTGGCCCACCAGAACTCGTTGATACCGTCATAGGTCTCCCCGCCGGCGCCGTAGAGCTGGGTCAGCATGGCTCCGTGCGGGTCCTCGGGGAGGACTTCGGCCTGAACATATTTGCGGATATTGAGAACCGTGGCCCGGTTGGCCACGAGGCCGGCATACTCCTCTTTCCAGATTTCAAGAAATGTTTCCCGTTCCATGCCGGCCGGCCGGCGAATGAAATATTCGAGTCTGATCATGGTGCATTTCTCCTTTCGAAATACCTGGGCGGCTTCTTTTGAACCACAGAAGTCACAGAAACCGCGGGGAAAAAACCTTTACCACTGTGCCGTGTTTTCTCCGTTGTTCTTCCAACGAGGAGCAGCTGGAGCTGGCAAGATTGATAATGAATCTCGAATCAATTAAACGTTTAAAACGGTCTGAGTATTTTTTTAACCACGGAAGACCGATTTTTTCCCGGATATTTCCGTGGTTCTGATTAACGGCAAGGTTTCGCCTGCGGGGTCAATTGAGTGCCGGCCCGCAAATAGACGCTTTTGTCAGAACGATTGTCTGCGAATGCGTCAGTTGTCCTTCTTTCTGACTTCGACCTGCATCAGGATCTCACCGCAGGAACCCAATGGCAGCCCGGCGCCGAAACAGTTCATCGGCAGGTTGAAGATGCTGCCGGTGAAATCATCCTCTTTGCCTTCGGCTTCGATCATGCGTTCCAGCATCAGCATGACCCGGCCCCAGATTTTATGCAGGGCCATCATGCAGATGCCCTGGCCGTCGGCCCGGGGCTCGAGAACCCCGCGGGCGTCGACCACGAACTCGTCGCCTTCCTGGTGGCCGGCGATGCAGGCTTGGGCTTTGACCACCCGGATGATGATGCGCCAGTCTTTGAATTTCTCGATCGCATCCAGTCGTTTGACCCGGTCGGGTGAGGCCAGGAACGGCTTGAGCTCGGCCTCGGTCAGGGGGACCAGGTCACGGTAGTCGGCGAGCGGCGGGCCGCCGGTGACGGGGGCGTTGCGAACCGCGAAGCAGTCGCCCCGGGCTTTTTCGTTGCGGATGAAGAGGTAGATGCTCATGGTCAGCATGAAGCGCAGAAATTCCCAGACCGGCATCTTCTCATAGGTGATGCGGAAAAGGTTGTTGCCGAGCCCGCCGGGTTCGAGGCCGATATCGGTGCAGGTGATGTGACGAAAGACACTTTCGTTGGGATCCCGCCGGCGCAACATGTGGTCGTAGTAGCTGTAGATCGCCGGCGAGATCTGGGAAAGGCCGTGGATGCAGATGAAGGGTGGGCATTTGTGCCGGATCAACAGCCCCAGGGCGTTGAAATAGAGCGGCCGGCCCTCGTTGTGGCAGCCGGAACAGTGGCTCGAACAGATCGGTTCGGCCTTGATCCAGTAGCTCATCGCCTTGAGGTCGAGGACATCGAAAAAACCGACCCGGCCGGCCAGTTCGAACTCCTCTTCGGTATAGTTCCAGCGGTTCATGACGATCCGCTTGAGGACCGGCTGCATCAGGCGGTCGATGTATGACATCAGGGAGGACATCGGAGATTCCTTTGTCAGAATGAAAGTCGGGGAAATTCGAGTCCGCCGCGATCGATGGTTTTGTAATAGCCGGTGAATTCATTGCCCTTGACCAGGGTCATGGCCCCGGCCGGGCAGATCGGCATGCAGTCGCCGCAGCCCATGCATTCGTTGATGCCGGCCGGCTGCATTCTGACCTGCTTGTCTTCCAGAACCAGGGCATCGGCGGGACAGGCCTTGACGCAGATTCCGCAGCCGGTGCACTTTTCCGGATCGACTTCGACCTGGCCGGGACTGGCCTGGGCCGGGTCGTTATAGAGCGGGATCGTCCACCAGTCGGAAAAACTTATCTTTTTCATGGCTTTCCTCGTTAATAAATGGTTTTTTGGCCACTCTCGTCATACCAGTCGACAGCGTGGGTGGCCCTTTTTACCGGTCCGTCCGGATGACCCTTGGGCCAGCCGATGGCGAGGCTCGAGGCGAACTTGTAAGGGTAGGAGATGCCGAAGAACTTCTTCCATTTGCCGGTGTACTGGAAAGCCAGTTTGACGAAACCGACCCAGCAGGTGCCGAGCCCCAGGCTGTGGGCGGTGAGCACCATGTTCTGACCGGCGATGCCGCAGTCGAGATCGGGCGAGGAGACCCCGCGCACGTCCTTGAAGATCAGGATAACGGTCGGGGCATCGTGCCAGAGGCCGAGCTTGCCGTCGGCGATCAGCG
>JAADEO010000133.1 GCA_013153415.1 Deltaproteobacteria bacterium | reverse complement strand
TCGTGGAAAACCCGGTCGTGGAGTCCGAAAGCCATGGCGTTGATGGTGAAGTCGCGGCGCTTGAGATCTTTCTCCAGCCGGTTGCCCTCGAGTGCGGCGAGATCCACGGTCAGAGCGCCGGTCCCGACCAGTCTCAAGGTTTGGAACTGTTCGGCCCGGGTCCCCATCGAGATGAAATGCCCGGAGAAGAATTCCGGCAGCTTCTCCTGCCAGAAACCGATGTCTTCTTGTCGGCAGGCGAAGTCGAGGTCGTGCAACGCCCCCCCCCGCAACAGGTCCCGCAGGGCGCCGCCGACCAGAAAGAGCTCTTTCTGGTGTTGCCGGGCGAGGTCGGAAAGCGTTTTGCAGCCCGGGATGATGTTTTCGAGGCGGGAAAAAATTTCGCTGGGATGAAGCATATCGTCTCGTACTTATGGTTTCGGGCGGTTATTAAAGAAAAGAAATCTCCCGGTTACAGAATAACAAGGGGCGGCGTGACCCCCGGAAACCGGTATCGGTCGCCGGATGACAGCCCCCTACCCCTATACCCCTTGGGTGCGGGCTGAAAGCCCCATTCGGGTTACGGGACTTATCTCCGCATTGCGAAGATCTGATTTGTTGCGAGTTCATCATTTCTTGATTCAAGGATTTTGTCAATCAATTTGTCCGGACGGTTCGTGGTTGACAGCGGCTCCTGGCTGGTTTATCTGTGATTGGCGTCGTCTGTGTAATGTAAAGATGCGGCCGTGCCGCATGCTAATCCGGTTTTTTTGCGGGAGGAAGCGATGTCGCATGCCATTGCCAAACTGGTACTTGCTACCGGTAATCCGGGGAAAAAAGAGGAGCTCGAGGTCCTGTTGGCGGGGAGCGGAATTGCCCTGGCATCGATCTCCGACTATCCCGGTCTTAAATTGCCGCCAGAAACCGGCACCACTTTTTTGGAGAATGCCAGGCTCAAAGCCCGGGCCGTGGCCGCTGCCACCGGTGAGTGGGTTCTGAGTGATGATTCCGGGTTGGTGGTCGATGCCCTGGGCGGAGCCCCCGGCGTTTTTTCGGCTCGCTATGCCGGTCCCGAAGCGGATGATCGGGAAAACAACCTCAAGCTGCTTGAGGCTCTTTCCGGAGTCCCTGATGAGCGGCGGGGGGCGGCTTTCGTCTGTGTCCTGGTTCTGCTTTCACCGGCCGGCGAGGAGTTCGTTTTTACGGGTGAATGCCGCGGCCGGATCGCTCATCGCCCGGTTGGCTGCGGCGGATTCGGCTATGATCCGATTTTTCTGGTCGCGCCTCAATTTCAACTTACCATGGCGGAGTTGGGGCGGGAGCGGAAGAACGCCCTCAGTCACCGGGGAGCCGCATTGCGTAAATTGTGCGCCTGGTTGGCTGAAACGGGAAAAAAGGGTTGACATCTCGGGGTTAAATCTCTATATGCACGCTTATAACCCGCCTGTTTCCCAGTTTTTCAAGGTGTTTGTTTACGCAGCCAATATTAATTTATAGATTAGACAACTCCAGACTGCACACACATCGTATCCAATCCTGTTTCCTGTCGAAAATATCAGCAATCCGATTGCCGCGTACCGGTTGATGTCTCCTTCTTTGTCCGGGTAATGATTGCGGATTTCCAGTAACGCGTTCAGCAGATTTGGTTACGTTCCCGATAATAAATAAAGAATAATGTATATCCGCGTTCGCGGTCGTTACCTCCGCCTGCCGGCAGCGGTTTCAGGCTGAAACGGGACTGAAACCGATTGAAATAGAGGACAAAATCAAAAATGGTTGAAGGAAAGCGTATGAATCTGAGTGATTTGAAAACCAAGAAGATCTCCGAATTGACGGAGATGGGAAGGGAGATGCGGATCGAGGGGGCGGCCGGCATGCGGCGTCAGGAGCTGATTTTCGCGATCCTGCAGGCTCATGTCAACAAGAACGGAGCGATCTTCGGAGAAGGGGTGCTCGAAACCCTGCCGGATGGTTTCGGTTTTCTGCGGGCTCCCGACTACAACTACCTTTCCGGGCCGGATGATATCTACGTCTCACCCTCCCAGATTCGACGTTTCAACCTGCGTACCGGTGATACCGTGGCCGGACAGATCCGCTCGCCCAAGGAGGGGGAGCGCTATTTCGCCCTGCTCAAGGTCGAGTCGGTCAACCACGAGGCTCCCGAAGTCTCCCGCGACAAGATCCTCTTCGATAATTTGACCCCGATTTTTCCCGACGAGCGGTTTTTCCTTGAGCGGGAGCATGACGACTACTCGATGCGGGTCATGGATCTGATGACTCCGATCGGCAAAGGGCAGCGCGGTCTGATCGTGGCTCCGCCGCGGACCGGGAAAACCGTGCTCCTGAAAAAGATCGCCAACAGCCTGACCAGCAACCATCCCGATATCACCCTGATCGTGCTGTTGATCGATGAACGTCCCGAGGAGGTTACCGACATGAAACGCTCGGTCCGGGGCGAGGTCGTATCTTCGACCTTCGATGAGCCGCCGCAGCGGCATATCCAGGTGGCCGAGATGGTGGTCGAAAAGGCCAAACGCCTGGTCGAGCACCAGAACGACGTGGTCATTCTTTTGGACAGCATCACCCGTCTGGCCCGGGCCTACAATACCGTGGTGCCGGCCAGCGGCAAGGTGCTTTCCGGCGGGGTCGATTCCAACGCCCTGCACAAGCCGAAACGTTTCTTCGGAGCCGCCCGCAACATTGAGGAGGGGGGCTCGCTGACGATTATTTCGACCGCCCTGGTCGATACCGGCAGCCGCATGGATGAGGTTATCTTCGAGGAGTTCAAGGGCACCGGCAACATGGAGCTCCATCTCGAACGGCGCCTGGCGGATAAACGGACCTTCCCGGCTATCGACATCATGCGTTCCGGTACCCGGCGCGAAGACCTGTTGATGGATCCCCAGGATCTCCAGCGGGTCTGGATCCTGCGCAAATTCATCCAGCCGATGAACGTCGTCGAGGCCATGGAGTTCCTTCTTGAGAAGATGAAGGGCACCAAGAACAACGCCGATTTTCTCGACTCGATGAATAGCTGAAGCGAAGCGGCCGGCCGCGTTTTTTTGGTTGACAACCACCGCTTATAAGATGTAAATAGCCCGCTTCGCCCGGATCGGGAGTAAAAATACCAGGAGGATTGTTGATATTATGAAAGAAGGCATTCACCCCAAATATGAGAAATGCCAGGTGAACTGCGCCTGTGGTTTCAGTTTCGAGACCCGTTCGACCCTGCCGCAGATCAAGGTCGAGGTCTGTTCCCAGTGCCATCCCTATTTCACCGGAAAACAGAAATTCGTCGATTCCGCTGGTCGAATCGAGAAATTCCGCCGCAAATACAACAAGTAGGCGGTATTCGGTTTGTTTGTCACCCTGCTGACAACAACCCCGGAAGCCGAAAGGGTGGTGGCGACTGCGGCCCGTCTCTGCTACGCCGCGGTCGACTGCAGGGCCCTGGCCGAGCGTTCAACTCCGGAAGATGACCGGGAGATGATCAGCCGAATACTCAAACTGGGTCATCACGGGGTCCTGGAGCACGCGGTATTCACGTTCGCCGTAGAAGGTGTTTCCCGGGCTTTGACCCACCAGTTGGTCCGTCACCGTCTGGCTTCTTTCGCCCAGCAGAGCCAGCGTTATGTCGCTTTTGATGGCGGTTTCGATTACGAGATGCCGCCGTCGGTCGCCTCTCACCCGGAAATGGCAACGATTTTCAAGCAGGCCATGACCGAGGCCCATACCGCCTACCGGCGTCTGCGGACGGCCGGCATACCGGCTGAAGATGCCCGCTTTGTGCTTCCCAATGCCGCTCACTCCCGGATCATCATCACCATGAATGCCCGGGAACTGCGCCATTTTTTCCGTCTGCGCTGCTGTCGCCGGGCCCAGTGGGAGATCCGAGCCTTGGCCAAAGAAATGTTGCGCTTGGTGCTGGTTGCCGCCCCCGCCCTTTTTTCCCAGTCCGGTCCCGGCTGTCTTGCCGGTCCCTGTCCCGAGGGGGAGATGAGCTGCGGAGAGGCTCCTGCCGTGCGCAGCGAGTTCGCCGCCCTGGCGAACGGTTTGTAACGCCCCTTCCCTTCGATTCCGCATCCCCCGGTCCGCTCCTGTCCGTTTCCGCCAATTCCAACATCGGTAACTGTTTATGTTCGCCAAACTTGAAGAAGTAGAACAACGCCTGCTCGATCTCGAAGCCGAAGTCAGCCAGCCGGAGACCATGGCCGATCGCCGGCGCTATCAGGACCTTTCCAAAGAACTGGCCGAGATCAGGCCGGTGGTCGAGGCCTATCGCCGCTATCGTGATCTCGAAGCCGAGATCGCCGAATACCGGGAGTATCTCGAAGGTGATGATGCCGAACTCAAGGAGCTTGCCGCCGATGAGCTGCCAGGGCTGGAAAAGCGTCGCGAAGAACTCGAAAAAGAGATCCAGCTGCTCCTTCTGCCCAAAGATCCCAATGATGAGAAGAATGTCGTGCTCGAGATCCGGGCCGGAACCGGCGGGGATGAAGCGGCCCTATTCGCGGCTGATCTTTTCCGCATGTATGCCCGCTACGCCGAACGTCAGCGCTGGCAGATCGAAGAGCTCAGTCGCAACGAAACCGGGGTTGGGGGTTTCAAGGAGATCATCGTCCTGATCCGGGGCAAACGGGTCTACAGCCGGCTCAAGTACGAAAGCGGCGTGCACCGGGTCCAAAGGGTGCCGACCACCGAATCCCAGGGACGCATCCATACTTCGGCGGTGACTGTCGCGGTGCTGCCCGAGGCCGACGAGGTCGATGTCGAGATCAACCCCCAGGATTTGAGGATTGATATCTACCGGGCGTCGGGGCCTGGCGGACAGGGAGTCAATACCACCGATTCGGCGGTTCGGATCACTCACCTGCCGACCGGGCTCGTGGTTTCGAGTCAGGATGAACGTTCCCAGCATAAGAATAAGGCCCGGGCCATGAAGGTCCTGGCCTCGCGTCTGCTCGACCTGCGGCAGCGCGAGCAGCACGAGCAGATCAGCTCCGAACGCCGCTCCCAGGTGGGCAGCGGCGACCGCAGTGAGCGCATCCGGACCTATAATTTTCCTCAGGGCCGGGTTACCGACCATCGCATCGGCCTGACCCTGCACAAGCTCGACCAGATCATGCAGGGCGAGATCGGTGAACTGGTCACCGCCCTGACCTCCTATTTCCAGGCCGAGGCGCTCAAGGGTTCGATCTCATGAACCGGACCTGGACGGTGCTCGGCCTTTTGAACTGGGCCGCGCCGTACCTGGAGAAATACGGCTCATCCTCTTCCCGTCTCGATGCCGAGCTGCTTCTCGCCCGGGTCCTGGAATGTCCCCGTCTCGAATTGTATCTTCGGTTCGACCAGCCTCTGGCGGCCAGTGAGCTGGCGGCTTTCAAACAGTTGCTGGTGCGGCGGCGGGAAGGGGTCCCGGTTGCCTACCTGTTGGGCGAGAAGGAGTTCTGGTCCCTGCCTTTCATCGTCAACCCGGCGGTGCTGGTACCGCGGCCGGAGACCGAGCACCTGGTAGAGGCGGCCATCGAATTTTTGGCGTCGGGATCCGATAGGGTCGCCCGGGTTCTCGATATCGGCACCGGTTGCGGCAATATCATTCTCGCCCTGGCCCATACCTGGACCGGTAACGGCAAAGAGTTTTTCGGGCTCGGAACCGATCGCCGGCCGGAAGCCCTGGAGGTGGCCCGGGCCAACGCCCGACGGTTGGGAATCGAAAATGTCGTTTTCGGGGTTTCCGATCTTTTTGCCGACCTCGCGCCGGAAGATGGTTCTTTCGGGCTGATTGTCAGTAATCCGCCCTATATCCGGACGGCCGATCTTGATACTCTGCCCCCTGCGGTCCGCTTCGAACCCCGCAGCGCCCTGGACGGTGGTGTTGACGGCCTGGAGTTTTATCGAAGGATTGCCGCCGGTGCCGGAAACTTTCTCAAACCCGGTGGCGGTCTCTTTTTCGAGGTCGGGGCGGAGCAGGCCGCCGGGGTTAAAAAAATCTTGGCAAGCTCCGGTTATGATGCTATTTCAAGCCGATACGATCTGGCCGGTCATGAACGGGTGGTCGGTGGCATAAAGGCCGGATGATGGCGGCTTTCAGACGTTCCGGCGACGGGAGATATCCTTGGAGAGTATTGTAGTGCGGGGCGGCCGGCCTCTGGCTGGCGAGGTTACTATCGATGGTGCCAAAAATGCGGCCCTGCCGCTGATCGCTGCTACGCTGCTGGCCGCCAAAGGCGTTTGTCGCCTCGAAAATGTTCCCGCCCTGCGGGATATTTCCACCATTACCCGGCTGTTGTCGGGCATGGGAGCCGAGATCGAGCAACGGGAGAACGTTCTCGAGATCTCGACCGCGGCGGTCAGCGACTGCCAGGCCCCCTATGAACTGGTCAAGACCATGCGGGCCTCGATCCTGGTTCTGGGGCCGCTGATGGCCCGTTTCGGCGAGGCTCGGGTATCTCTGCCCGGTGGCTGCGCCATCGGGGCCCGGCCGGTCAACCTCCATATCCGGGGACTCGAACAGATGGGGGCCGAGATCAAGGTCGAGCACGGCTACATCATCGGCCGGGCCGAGCGCCTCAAGGGGGCCGACATCAGCTTCGACCTGACCACCGTGACCGGCACCGAAAACCTGATGATGGCGGCGGTCCTGGCCGAAGGCACTACCACCCTGCGCAATGCCGCTAGGGAGCCGGAGATCGTCGATCTGGCGGTTTTCCTTCGCAAAATGGGAGCCCGGATCGAGGGCGAAGGTAGCCATACGATTACCATCGAGGGCGTGCGCAAGCTTTCCGCCGCCGCCCACCGGGTGATGCCGGATCGCATCGAGGCTGGTACCTTCATGGTCGCGGCCGGGATCAGCCGGGGCGATGTGGTGATTCGCAACGCCCCCCTGGCGGCCCTGGGCGCGGTGGTCGCCAAATTGCAGGAGATCGGGCTCAATATCGAGCCTTTGGCTCCCTGGTCTGAGGACGAGGTGCTGAGCGGAACTCCGGTTCGGATCCGGCGTCGGGCCGGGGGCTTGCGGGGACTGGATGTCAAGACCATGCCCTTTCCCGGTTTCCCGACCGATATGCAGGCCCAGGTGATGGTTCTCCTGGCCTTGGCCGAGGGCTCGAGCGTGATCAGCGAAACGGTTTTCGAAAACCGTTTCATGCATGTTTTCGAGCTCCAGCGCATGGGGGCCGATATCGAGGTCGAGGGCCGCACGGCCGTGGTCCGCGGCGTTCCGACCCTCTCCGGAGCCCCGGTCATGGCTTCCGATTTGCGGGCCAGCGCCGGCCTGGTTCTGGCCGGTCTCGCGGCCGAGGGGGAGACCGTGATGTCGCGGGTCTACCATCTCGACCGGGGCTATGCCGGTTTCGAGAAGAAACTGGCTGCTCTCGGGGCCGATATCGAGAGGGTGAAAAACTGAGGATAATGGAATAAATTATGCTGATCAGACAGCTGGATACCTCCGATTCCGGTTTCGCCGTGGCCTTCGCCGATCTCTGCGCCCGCAATCTCGAACTCGATACCGGCGTCGACCGGACCGTGGCCGAGATCGTCGATCGGGTCCGGGATGAGGGGGACGAGGCGCTTTTCGAGTTCACCCGCAGGTTCGACGGACTCGATCTGGAAAAGACCGGTATCGAGGTTGAAGAAAACGAAATCGATGCGGCCGTCGCGGCCCTGTCTGCAACCCAGCTGGCCGATTTGGAACTGGCGGTGGAACGGATAACCGCCTATCACCAGCGCCAGTTGCGCCAGTCCTGGTTCGATGATCACGAGGCCGGGGTGCTGCTGGGCCAGAAGATCACCCCGCTGGAGCGGGTCGGGATCTATGTTCCGGGCGGCAAGGCCGCTTATCCTTCCTCGGTGCTGATGAACGCTCTCCCGGCCCGGGTGGCCGGAGTCGGGGAGATTATCATGGTCTCACCGGCGGCTGCCGGCTACACCCCGGCGGTCCTGGCTGCGGCCCGGTTGGCCGGAGTCGATCGGATTTTTCGGATCGGTGGGGCCCAGGCGGTGGCCGCCCTGGCCTATGGCACCGCTTCGGTGCCGGCCGTCGACAAGATCGTCGGGCCCGGCAATATCTATGTCGCGCTGGCCAAACGCCGGGTTTTCGGCCAGGTCGGTATCGATATGGTGGCCGGTCCCAGCGAGATCATGGTGGTGGCCGATGAGAGTGCCGATCCGGTGTTTATCGCTGCTGACCTGCTCTCCCAGGCCGAGCACGATGAGCTTGCTGCCGTGGTTCTGGTAACCCCGTCGGCGGTTCTCTTGCAGCAGGTCATGAACCAGCTCGGAGAGCAGCTTTCCCGCCTCAGTCGCCGGGAGATCGCAGAGAAATCGCTGGCCGGTCAGAGCGCCTTGGTTTTGACCGCTGATCTCGACGAGGCCCTGGATTTGGCCAACCGTTTCGCCGCCGAACACCTGGAACTGGCGGTGGCCGATCCTTTGCTGGCTTTAAGTTCGATCCGCAATGCCGGGGCTGTCTTTCTCGGCCACAGCACGCCGGAGGCCCTGGGCGACTATCTGGCCGGCCCCAACCATGTCCTGCCGACTGCGGGTACGGCCCGTTTTTCCTCGCCCCTGAGCGTCGACGATTTTCTTAAAAAGAGCAGTGTTCTCTCCTTCAGCCCGGCGGCATTGGCCCGCTATGGTCGATCAGTTACCGCTTTGGCGGCCCTGGAGGGGCTCGAGGCCCACGGCCGGGCCGTCAGCCTGCGCCTGGAAAAGGAAAGTGGAGACTGAATGGAAAACGGCAGTCAGCAGAAGACCCGGCCCACCACGGTGGTGATTATCACCGGACTTTCGGGGGCCGGCAAGACCAGCGCCCTGAATGTTCTGGAGGATATCGGCTACTTCTGTATCGATAACCTGCCGGTCGCCTTTCTGCCCAAGTTTCTTGAACTCTCCGGGAATTTCTCGCCGACGATCAAGGGTATCGCCCTGGTCATGGATCTGCGCGAGGAGCATTTCTTGAAGAGTTTTCCCGGTCTCTACCGGCGCATCAAGAAGTCCGATGTCAAGGTCGAGCTGGTTTTTCTCGAGGCTGACGACCAGATTCTCATCCGCCGTTTCAGCGAAACCCGGCGCAAACATCCTGTGGCGGTCAAAGGTTCGGTGGCTGAAGCGGTGGCCACCGAGCGCGAACTGCTCCAGGAGATCCGTTCCCTGGCCACGGTCCGGATCGATACCAGCAACTTCACGATCCACCAGTTCAAGGAGTATATCCGCAAGATCGCGCTGCCGGAAGAGGCGGATGCCGATTTGAATATCTCCCTGCTCTCTTTCGGCTTTCGCAACGGTTTGCCGCTGGAGGCCGATATGGTCATGGATGTCCGTTTCCTGCCCAATCCCTATTTCATCGAGTCTCTGCGGGAGTTTTCCGGTCTCGATCAGCAGGTCAGGGATTATGTTCTCGGTCATCCGGTCAGTCGTGAGTTCAACGACCGCTTCCTGGCCCTGTTGCGGATGCTGATCCCCGAGTACCGGCGGGAGGGTAAAAGCTATTTGACGCTGGCCATCGGCTGTACCGGTGGTCGACATCGTTCGGTGGCCATTGTCACCTACCTGGGTGAAGCCCTGGAAAAAGAGGGGTACGAGGTCTCTCTGGCCCATCGGGATCTCAAGCTCTGAAAATGAGAACAATATGATTGCAGTTATCGTTGTAACCCATCACACCTTGGCAGAACACCTGATCTCCACCGCGGGGTTCATTGCCGGAGCCAATCCCGACCTCGTGGGAGTCAGCATCTCGCAGCAGGATGATGTTGAAGCGGTTCGCAAAAATCTGGTCGAAACCATCGGCAAGTTCCGCAAGGAGGGAAAGCCGGTGCTGATCCTGACCGACATGTTTGGCGGCACCCCTTCCAATATCAGTCTGGCCCTCTATGAACCCGGCCAGGTGGAAATCGTCTCCGGAGTCAATCTGCCGATGCTGCTGAAACTGGCCGGCAACCTCGATACCGGAGGCAAGGGATTGCGCGAAATCGCCGCCGAATTGACTGAATACGGACGAAAAAATATCTTTACCGCGGCCGAGTTTCTGGATCTATGAGTACGGTTCTGCATCGGGTTGACGACCGCCTGATTCATGGTCAGATTGTTGCTGCCTGGGTTCCCTATACCCGGGCGACGCGGATCGTCATCGCTGATGATGAATTACCGGATAACCCTTTGCAGGCCAAGATTGTCCGGATGGCGGCACCGCCCAAACTCCGGGTCGAGATCTTGAATGTGCGCCAGGCCGTGGTTTTCATGGCCCAGCAGCGTTCCGGGCCCGGATTGCTGACGATTATGCTTTTTGCCGGGCTCGAAGCGGTGGTCGAGGCCCTTGAGGCCGGGCTCTATCTGACCGAGTTGAACCTCGGCAATATCCACAACGCTCCCGGCAAAATTCAGTTGACCGAATCGATTTCTCTGAATCGTCGGGAGATCGAGTGCCTGCGTCAGCTCAAGCAACGGAATCTCAAAGTTTTTATCCAGCCGGTGCCGACGGCCCCGGCTCAGGATGTTTTCGCTCTGCTGGCGAAGAAGAATTGGTGGCAGGAATAATGCTGGCCGGAGTAGATCATTCTCTGTTTCTGCAATCCACGGTCGTGGTTTCCCTGGGGGGTGGTTTGTGTGCCCTGGACCGGACCGCGGTGCTGCAGGGCATGCTTTCCCGGCCCCTGGTGGCAGCCACGGTCAGTGGCGCCCTGGTCGGCAACTGGGGGATCGGTCTGCTTCTGGGCGCCATTCTGGAACTCTATTTTCTTTGTGAGATCCCGGTTGGGACCAATATCCCGACCGATGACACGATACTGGCTCTGGCGGCTGGCGGGGTGGCCGGAGTTTTGCGGGGAATAGTCGAATTCGCCCACATCAACGACCGCAGCCTGGCCCTGGTTGTCCTGGTGGCGGTGCTGCCCTGGTCGGAATTTACCCGCAAACTGGATGCCTGGGTGCGAGAGTGGAATCAAGGACTGGTGGATGAGGCGGAAACCGATCTCCTGGCGGGTCGCAACATCTCCGCGGTCAATCTCCATCTGCGGGGTTTTGCCAATTTTTACGGAGCCGCCATCTTCGGACTAGGACTGATGATGTCGGTTTCGTTGGGGGTGGCCCTGTTGCTTCTCCATGTTTTGCCGGGCTGGCTGACACCGGTAACGGATAAGCTGCTGCTGATTTTCCCGCTGATCGGGGTGGCGGGACTTTTGACCAGTATGAACAAGAGGCGCCTGTTTCTGGTGTTTGCCGGAGCGGCGGCCTGTCTTTTGGTGTTTTAAGGCGTGAAGAAGCTGAAGATCGAACATCGAATCTTTTTGCGCAGTCTGCTTTGGCAGGCTTCCTGGAATTTTGCCCGGATGCAGTGTCTGGGATTGGCGTATTCGATCTATCCCCTGCTCGAGAAGCTCTATGGGGATGACGACAAGAAGCTGACCGAGCGCCTGCGGCGCTACCTGGTCTGTTTCAACACCAATCCCTATCTCGGGGCGGCGATCCTCGGTTTCCTGGTCCACATGGAGAGCCGCGGCGAGGAGATGGGAGACCAGGGGCTGGCCCTGAGTGGCAATCTGGCCGGTCTCTATGGAGCCGTGGGTGACAATTTCTTCTGGAGCGGCTTGAAACCGATGGTCTCCTCACTGGCGGTGATGATCTATTTCTGGCGGCCCGGGATCTGGGCGCCTATCTTCATGCTGGTCGCTTACAACCTGGTTCATCTGGGAATGCGATATACGGTTTTCCTGTATGGTTTGCACCGAGGCCTGGGGGTTATCGAGGTGATAGACAACTGGCAGTTGCCGGCAGTCAAGAACGCCATGGAGATGGTGATGGCGGCCTCCCTGGCGATGACGGTTTTCCTGCTGGTCGACTATTTTCACCTGGCGGCCTCGCCGGCCGGGTACCGGCTGGTGTTCATTCTGCTCCTGGGCTTGGTTGCCGGATTGGTCTGGTACCGGATCCAACGTAATGGCCAGCACTTTGCTTTTGCCGGCGGATTGCGGAGTTGACCCGGAGGTTTACGGAGAACGATATGCTCAGAAAAGAGTTTACGATAATCAATAAACTCGGCCTTCACGCCCGGGCTGCTGCCGCCCTGGTGCAGTTGGCCGGCGGTTTTTCCTCCGAGATCAAGATTACCAAGGATAAATTGACCATAAACTGTAAAAGCATTATGGGGGTTCTGATGCTGGCTGCGGCTCAGAACAGTGTCATAACCGTTGAGGTTGACGGTGAAGATGAGGAGGCGGCGATGGCGGCTCTTGGTCAATTGATAGAAGATGGGTTCGGTGAACTGGGAGATGACTGACATTAATCGCAATCAGCACTCGCCGGGATGTATTTTCAGTGGTATCGGGGCTTCCCCGGGGATCGCCATCGGTCGGGCATTCCTTCTCGACCGGGCCAAGCTGAAACCGCGCCGGGAGAAGATCGCCAGCGATCAGGTCGAAGCTGAAATCGAACGTTTCCGGGCCGCTGTCGCCAGTGCCCGGAAAGAGCTCGAAGAGATCAAGAACCGGACTCTGCAAGATAATGGGCGTGAGGGCTCGATCCAGAAGCATAATTACATTTTCGATGTCCATCTCCTGATGATGGAAGACAAGATGCTGATCGACGACACCATCACCCTGATCAAGGAGAAGAAGATCAATGCCGAGTGGGCTCTCAATCTCAACAGTGAAAAGATCATCGATTTTTTCCGGCAGATGCAGGATTCCTACCTGCGCGAACGTCAGAGTGACGTCACCCATGTCAGCGAACAGATCCTGCGCCACCTGACCAAGAGCGATTTCGACAGTATCGACAAGATCACCCGCGGGGTCATCATCGTCGCCCATGATCTCTCCCCGGCCGATACCCTCCAGCTCGACCCCGGCAAGGTCAAGGCCTTTGTTACTGATCTCGGCGGGCGGACCTCGCACACCGCGATCGTGGCCCGTTCGCTGGAGATCCCGGCCGTGGTCGGAACCGAGAATGCGACCGAAAAGATCAATGGTGGCGACCGTCTTATCGTCGACGGTATCGAGGGCCGGATTCTGGTCAACCCTTCCCGGGAGCAACTTACCGCCTATATCGAGAAGCGCCAGCAGTACAACACCTTTCAGGCTCAGCTGATTTTGAACCGCGATCTTCCGGCCGAGACCACCGATGGCTTCCGGATCTCTCTGGCCGGCAATATCGAAACCCCGGAAGAGACCGAATCGGTAGTTTCTCACGGGGCTGTCAACATCGGTCTTTACCGGACCGAATTTCTTTTTCTCAATCGCCAGAGCCTGCCCAGCGAGGAGGAGCATTATCTCACCTATCGCAAGGTAGTCGAATCGCTGCCGCCGGAGAGCATGACGACCATCCGGACCTTCGACCTCGGTTCCGACAAGATCGCCGATGCCGGCGGCCTGCATGAGGACAGCATCAACCCGGCTCTGGGTCTGCGCGGTATCCGCCTCTGTCTTAACCGGCGGGAGATCTTTGTTACCCAGCTCCGGGGAATTTTTCGGGCCAGCCCTTACGGCAAACTGAAGATTCTGCTACCGATGATCTCGGGTTTGGCCGAGTTGCGCCAGGCCCTGGAGGTGATAGAAGAAACCCGGGAGGAACTGCGGCGGGAGGGAGTCGATTTCGACCCTGAGGTGCCGGTCGGGGTGATGATCGAGGTTCCCTCGGCCGCGGTGATCTCCGACCATCTGGCCCGCGAGGTTGATTTCTTCAGTATCGGCACCAACGACCTGATCCAATATACCCTGGCCCTGGATCGCAGCAACGAACATGTTTCTTATCTTTACGAGCCGCTTCATCCGGCCATCCTGCGGTTGCTCAACCAGGTGATCAGCAACGCCCGGGTGGCCGATGTTCCGGTCAGTATCTGTGGTGAAATGGCGGGTGAGCCCCTCTACACCCTGGTCCTGCTCGGCCTGGGGCTCGACAAGCTCAGCATGAACGCGATCTCGATTCCCCATATCAAGCAGATCATTCGCCAGAGCACCTTCGTCGAAGCCCGGCAGATGCTCGAAGAGTGTCTCAAAATGAAGACCGCGACCGAGATCGAGGCCTTCATCACCCGGGAGATGAACCGGAGGTTTCCGGATACGTTTTTGATGAAGATCTAATTTATTACGTAACTACTCAGCATGCATTTTTGTCATGAGGGAGATCTGGGGGGGCGGAACGTCCGAAATTGCAACTGTTTGAGCGCCAGCGATTTTGCAGTTTCAGTGCAGCGAACGCTGGGAAAACAGAAATCGAGCGTAAGCAGTGAAGGTGAAACACCAGAAGCGACCGGAGTAAGTTGACTCTCAGCAATTACACTTAAACAGATAAACAGATATTTTATGGAGTAAAGTCATGCCTACCAAAGATTATCTTTTTTCTTCGGAATCGGTGACCGAAGGTCACCCTGACAAGGTCGCGGATCAGATTTCCGACGCTATTCTCGATGGTATCATCAGCCAGGATCGCAACTGCCGGGTCGCCTGTGAAACCATGGTCACCACCGGCATGGCCGTGGTCGCCGGTGAGATCACTACCGACTGCTATGTCGACATTCCCGCGGTCGTACGCGAAACCATCAAGAAGATCGGTTACAACGATTCCGCGATGGGTTTCGACTGGGAGACCTGCGCGGTCCTGACCAGTATCGACAAGCAGTCGCCTGATATCTCGATCGGGGTGACCCCGGGAGAGGGGCTTTTCAAGGAGCAGGGAGCTGGAGATCAGGGGTTGATGTTCGGTTACGCCAGCAACGATACCGAGGAGCTGATGCCGATGCCGATCACCTTCGCCCACCGTCTGACCCGGCAGCTCTCCCGGGTGCGCAAGAACGGCACTCTGCCGTTTCTGCGGCCAGATGGCAAATCGCAGGTGACCATTCAGTACGAAAACCATCTTCCCAAGCGTATTGATGCAATCGTTATTTCCAGCCAGCATACTCCGGATGTCACTTATGAACGTCTGCGCGACGCGATTATCGATGAAGTCGTCAAGAAGGTGTTGCCGGCTGAAATGATCGATAAGGATACCCGGATTTTCATCAATCCGACTGGGCGTTTCGTCGTCGGTGGGCCGATGGGGGACTGTGGCCTGACCGGTCGCAAGATCATCGTCGATACCTACGGCGGCAAAGGCGGCCACGGTGGCGGCTGCTTTTCTGGCAAGGATCCCAGCAAAGTCGACCGTTCGGCCTCCTATATGGCCCGCTACGTGGCCAAGAATCTGGTTGCAGCCGGGCTTGCGGCCAAGTGCGAGGTCCAGCTCGCCTATGCCATCGGCGTGGCCGAGCCCTTAAGCGTCATGGTCAATACCTTCGGTACCGGCAAGGTCGCTTCCGAACGGCTTTCCGAGGTGGTTCGCAAGGTTTTCAAGCTGCGCCCAGCCGGAATTATCGAGAGCCTCGATCTCCTGCGCCCGATCTACCAGCGTACTGCCGCTTACGGTCATTTCGGCCGGCGGGAAAAACCCGGTTTCAGCTGGGAGGAGCCCAATATGGTCGAAGCTTTGCAGGAGGAGGCCCTGTAGCAGTATAGAAGTAGATCCGCTGGGCTCGTAAATGGATATCGCGTAATAAATCGGTCCGGTGCTGAGGCGCCCTCGGAGTCGGGGGCTGATGAGCAAGCGGCGCAT
>JAADEO010000091.1 GCA_013153415.1 Deltaproteobacteria bacterium | reverse complement strand
GGAGCCCACGGCGGAACAGGAAAGAGTCTATCGGACCCTGTTCAAAGCCCAGGAAACCGGTTTTACGGCACTCGGAGGAAACTCCCCGCCCAGCCCCTTTCAGCTCGACCGGATAGTCAGAGAGGTCCTGACCGAGGCCGGCCTTGAAAAAGCTTTCAGTCACGGCACCGGCCACGGCATCGGTCTGGAGATCCACGAGGCCCCATCGATCTCTCCCGCCGCCGGCAACGAGCCACTGGAGGCGGGCATGGTCTTTACCATCGAGCCGGGCTGCTATTTCCCCAACCGCTGGGGCATCCGCATCGAAGACACGATCCACCTGACCGAAGAGGGACCGGTCAAACTGACAACCATCGACAAGAACCTGGAACGGATGATCATCTCCTGACCGGGACGAAATTCAATAAAAACATCAGAACCACTATTTTCCGGAGGATTTGCAGACCATGTACTCAACCCCAGATTTTCGCCGCGGCTTAAAGATCGAAATCAACAACGAACCCTACACCATCGTCGAATTCCAGCACGTCAAGCCCGGCAAGGGCGGAGCCTTCGTCCGTACCAAGCTCAAGAACCTGATCACCGGCAACGTCGTCGATCGGACCTTCCGCTCGGGCGAAAAGGTCGGCAAACCCGATATCGAAGAAAAAACCATGCAATACCTCTATACCGACGGCGACTACCACTTCATGGACAATGAGACTTACGAACAAACCGCCCTGAGTGCCGAGGTCGTCGGTGACGCCAAAGATTTCCTCCAGGAGAACAGCAACGTCACGGTGCTTTTCTACCAGGGCCGGGTCATCAACCTGGAGCTGCCGACCTTCGTCATCCTCGAGGTCACCGAGGCCGAACCGGGACTGAAGGGCGACACCGCCAGCAGCGCCACCAAACCGGTCAAGGTTGAGACCGGGGCCCGGATCAACGTCCCGCTCTTCATCAACCAGGGGGAGAAGATCAAGGTCGACACCCGGACCGGGGAATACATCGAACGCGTCAAAGGATAGTCACAAACGCAACCACTCGACCTCAACCGGGATATGAGCAACGCCAGACACTACATCATAACCGTCGACGGACCTTCGGGCTCCGGCAAAAGCACCGTCTGCCGCCGGGTCGCTGCCCGGCTGGGCATCGGCTACATCGACACCGGGGCCATGTACCGGTGCGTCGCCTGGGCCACACTTCAGCAGGGTATTGACCTCGATGACAGAAAAGGGCTGAGCAGACTTCTGGATGAAATCGACATCAGGTTTCAGGCGGCCGGCACAGAAAATCTGGTACTCTGCAACGGCAGCGATGTCACCCGGGCCATCCGCACCCCGGAAATCGACCGCCTCGCCTCGGCGGTTTCGGCAATTGACATCGTCCGCCAGGCTCTGCTGCCCTTACAACGGGCCGCGGCCCGGAACAACTCGGCCATCATCGACGGCCGGGACGCCGGAACCGTAATCTTCCCCGAGGCCGATCTGAAGATTTTTCTGACCGCCGATCTGGAGGTTCGGGCCCGACGCCGTTTGCAGGACCAGAAAGATCAGGATGGAATCGACCTCGAAAGCGTCATGGAGGCGATCAGGAAACGGGACCGGGACGACAGTTCGAGGGCGCACGCCCCTCTGAAAAAAGCGGCCGACGCCATCACCATCGACACCTCGAAGCTGAGCATCGACGAGGTCTGCGAACGAATTATCAACCTCGTCCACACCAGGATACTAAACCAGCATGACTGAACACCCGACCATCTCAATCGCTGATACCGCCGGATTCTGTTTCGGGGTCAAGCGGGCTGTCAAACTGGCCAACGAGGCTCCGGAACGTCATCCGGACCAAAAGATCTACACCCTGGGGCCAATCATCCACAACCCGCAGGTAGTCGAGCAGCTGGCGGCCAAAGGGGTCGTCAAGGTCGATCATATCACCGAAATCGCCGAGGGCGTAATCATCATTCGTTCCCACGGCATCACCCGTCAGCTGGCGGAAGAGATTGCGGCCAAACCGGGATTGACAATCATCGATGCCACCTGCCCCTTCGTCCGCCGGGCGCAGGAGATCGTCGCCCGGATGAGCGAGCGCAACTATGAAGTCGTGATCATCGGCGAACCCGACCACCCAGAGGTCGCCGGCCTGATCAGTTACGGCGATCCCCAACATACCTGGGTGGTCACCAGTCCTAAAGAACTGCCGGAACCCTTTTTTACAAATCGCAAACCCTCGCGAATCGCCCTTCTGGCCCAGACTACGCAATCCCAGGAACTCTACAACCAGGTGGCCGCAGCCCTCCTGCCGATCAAAGGCGAGCTGCGCTGTTTCAACACCATCTGCACCGCCACCAGCGACCGTCAGAGCGAAGCCCTGACCCTGGCCGATAAATGCGACTGCATGCTGATCATCGGCGGCCGCAACAGCGCCAACACCAACCGTCTCTATGAACTCAGCAAGGCCAGCCAACCCAACTCCCACCATATTGAAACCGCCAGAGATCTCAGGCCGGAATGGGTTGCCGGCTGTACCAGCATCGGTATCAGCGCCGGGGCCTCGACCCCGCAATGGCTCATCGATGAGGTAGTAAGAAAGATAGAGGAATTGGGAGAGAATCACCCGGTCTGAAAAAAACTATAGCGGATCCGGAACCATTCCGGACCCGCTATAGCCAGGGGAGGGGAGGGAGAAGAAGACGCCGTATTCAGAGCGCCAACAACTAACTTGAATCAAACCGTCTGGACGGCTTTGGCTTTACGCCAGCCGGCATCGATAAATGCGTTCATGCGATCGATGCTCCAGGTTTTCATGGTTTCGATATACTTCTTCTTATCAATTTTGGCCAGCTCGACAATCTTCTGCCGTTCACGGATACTCTCTTCCATATCGGTCGGAGACATGCCCTGCCAGGTGGCGTAACGGTTGTCAAAGACGAATTCAGGCGTAATCAGCTCTTTGTCGATACCGTGTTTCTCCAACAGGTAGGCCGCCAGTTCCATATCGTATTCTATAATCCAACCGTTATCCTCGAGCATGGTTGCAGCATCGAATTCGGGTTTTTCGCTGCACTCCGGGCAATAGACCTTATTGATTACTGAAGCCGGAAGAATATTATTCAGGTTGCTGAACTGGGCTTGCTGATGACCACCGACGCATTTGAATTTGATTTCCACGCACATGATTGAAGCTCCTTTCTTAAAAAAATCCGGCGAAGCGGATACAGATGAATTGTAAAAAAAGAATTAACTTGATCTTTTTTATCCTATTTTACAACAAAAAAAAGATTTGTCAAGCTCTTTTTTATATTTTTTCTTTACCCACAAAAAAATGATGAACTCGTAACAAATCGGATTTTCGCAAAAAACGGGATGGCAAAGTAAAAAGCTCTCCAGATGCTAG
>JAADEO010000139.1 GCA_013153415.1 Deltaproteobacteria bacterium | reverse complement strand
AGGGCGTCGACTTTAATGGTGGCAGCCGCCAGCGGGGAGGGGGCTGGTACGAAGGCCAGGCCCAGGACGACCAATACGAAAAGCAGTGTTGAAACGATTCTTGACGACATGGGGATCTTTCTCGAGTCTGTGGCTTGCCGGTTTCGGAAAACGGGGCCGGGATCTTCGCTTATTCCAGGGTTTCAGCCGGCATCGGCGCGATGGCGTTGATGACGCTGTTGAAATAGTAGAGCGGTGAAGGTTTACGGGTGGAACTCAGCAGCTGTTCGTAGACATTGCTCAAAGCCTTGATTTTCGGTTCCTGTCGCCCGGGAAAAAACAGGGCGATATCGAGAACCGTGTTGTAGGTTCTTTTCCGGCTGCCCTCTCCAACCCCTTGCAGAGCCTCCTCCTCAACCAGACAGCGCAGGCTCAGTTTGACCAGGTTTCGGGGCGCCGGAAACCTGATGCAGAGCTGGGTTTGGCCGGAATCGTCATAACCGGAAAGACATTCGTCAGTGTAGGTCACATCGCCTTCTTTGGTGGTGGTGATCAGGGTCTGGACGCTTTCGATAATTCGTCCCCGGAAGGCGGGCAGGAAGACTACCGGCCGGAATTTCGCCATCCGGGCGTTGAAGTAGGCGCGGATGAAGGTTTTGAGCTGTTTCTCGCTGCTTTCATCCAGCCGGTCTCCCTTGATGCGGATACAGCCCGGACACAGGGGAGCGACCCCGAAAGTCTCGTCGAGCGCTCCTTCGGCCCGGCGGACGACATCGCGCTGTTCTCCGGGAGGACCGAAAAAGTCCTGCCACTGTTTCAACATCGCCTTGGTGAAACGGTCCTCGGGGTTGTCCAGTCTCCGGGCGAATTTTTCCAGGGCGAGGTCGAGCATGGCGGCGCTGTCGCCGGGTTTGCGGTCGGAGTGGATGATGAAAAAAGGCCGCGAGGAGATCAGTTGGCGGCTTTCCAGGTGAAAGAGATTGAGAGAGCCGAAGATGTAGGTGGTATAGGTTTTGACGTTCTGACCGTTGACCCGGGTAATGTCGGGAGCGAAACCCAGAACCTGTTCTACGGCCAGGAAAAGACCGTAGGTGGTTTCCAGGTTTTCGAGTTCCTCGGGATAGTCGCCGTCGGCGTTTCGGGGCAGGGCGACATAACCGTAGTAATTCATTTCATCCCATTTAAGACGCCGCAGCAGTTTTGCGATAACTCCATTTTCCCGATTTTCATAGTGTTGCAGATGGTGCCGGTAGACCTGTTCGAGCTGGACCGCCAGTTTTTTTTCGTTCTCCTGTTCCGAGGAGACGGCAAAAAAACCGCACCAGCAGAAGTTGGCTACCGCGGCCCGGACCGGGACGGCCCGGCTGGCGACCAGGATGGCCACGGTCGTTAAATAAAGAAAAAACCGTACTCTATTTCTCATCATCTCGGTCAGTAAGTCAGGACGATACCGCTTTTGCTGTCAAAAAGGCGTTCGGCCTCCTTGATGCGCTTGATGTCTCCCCGCATCCGAAAGGTATCTTGTCGCAGTTGTTTGCGGCCGTGCCTGACCGAAGCCGCTTGGTTCGCGGCTTCCCGGGAGGCCGCGCCCAAAGAATTCTGGGCCTGGAGAGCGGCAGTGGGAGCACAGGCGGTAAAGGAAAAACCCGCCAACATGATTAGGATGAAAATTACAGCAAGTCTGTTTTTCATGGTTAAAATACCGGTTTTCCGAAAGCTTTGTCGGCTTTTTTCTTGGCCTCCTTGCGGAGTTTGGCGAACATGCGGCCGGCCAGTTTGCGGTTTCTCTTTTCGATTTTGGCCATCTCTTTTTTCAGATTTCTGATTTTGAGCTTTTCCCGGGCGGTGATTTTGTTGATCTCCGCCACCTGTTTGGCCCAGGAGCGGTTGAGCTTTTTGCGCAGGCCGCGGATCGCGAGTCCCGAGGCGGCGATCTCTTCCCGGGCCTGGGCGGCGGCCTGGCGGATCACCGAGGATTGCTGAGCGAATTTTTTCCGGGTTTTGACGAAACGGCTGAGAGTCGCGGTAAGGCGTCCGATTCTCTTGATCAGATTGGCAACCTGGGCGCCGAGCTGCAGGTTCTGCCAGAAGGAGCGGTTGTGGTCTTTCAACAGGGAACTGAGCTTGGCCCCGTGCAGAGCCAGAATGCCGATGTGTTTGGTGGCTTCAGCCGCCACCAGGCGACCCTGTTCGTTGAATTTGCGGATCGCCGTTCCCATCTCCTTCTGGGCCTGGCTGAACTCCCGGGAGATCTCTTTGAAAGATTTCTCCGCGAAATTGAAGGACAGGTAGATATCTCCGACCCGTTCGGTATAGGCCTGGAGCAGGTTGTCCAAGGCTTGGTTCTGCTGTTCGATCTGCTTGGTGAAAACGGTCGCCATCAGGGGGTTCTTGCTGATGACCTCGCAGACCGAGCGCCGCAGATTGTAGTTGGTCTTGTTGTTGAGGCGGATGGTTTCGGCTGCATCGATCAGGCCTTCGGAGGGTTTGATTGCAACCTGGTTCAAGAGTTGTATCTGCGCCAGCCTTTTAGCTTGCGTGCGGCGGCAGAATTCGCCGCAGGTGCAGCTGTTCTGCTTTTCCAAATCGGCCAGGTCCCGGCGCAGTTCATAATAGCTCTTGCCGACATTGAACCAGATGGCACCCTGCATCGCCTGGTAGGCCCGGATCCGGGTGAAAACCTTGCCCACCTCGGTTTCCATCTCCTGGGTCTTCTTGGCGATCTTTTCACCCAGTTTGATCTGGTCCAGGGCTTTGGCGATGATGTCGGTTTCGCTGGTAACGATGACATCGCTGTCGTTGGCCCCCTGTGCCCCGTTGCTGGGGGCGACGCTGTTCATCAGGGCTTTGCCCAGTTTGCTGGCACTGTTGATGACATCCGTCCAGCCTCCGGCCTGGACCGGGGATACGGGCAGCAGAGTGATGAAGATAATGCTCAGCAGAAAAAGTTTGATCCGATCAGTCGATGGCATTTGGCGATACTCGTTAAGAAGAGTTCAGGAGTTATTTGAAACCGGCGTCGAAAATCACGTCCAAACGGTGCTCTCCCTTATAGACGCAATGGAAGGGTATGGCTTTGTTGACAGGAAGATGGCGTCGCAACCAGGCGCAGAGATCTTCAGTGTGACCGTCATATTCCAATCTGTAACAGAGGCAGTTCCCTTCGGCTTTCCTGCAGGCGGACCAACTGCGTTCGATATCGTTCACCCCGGGGGCGGATTTGAGCACCCGGTAGATTCGCTCGGCATAAACCTCGGTATAATTATGAAAACAGGTGGTCAGGGAGAGATCATCAACCCGCCTGTCGCCGGCGCAACCCTGGAACAAAGGGAGAAAACCGAGAAGCGCCAGAATGACGGCGAGTCTGTGCCAGGTATGCATGTTATCCTCCGGTTAACGGACGGAGGCCCGTGTTGCCGATGG
>JAADEO010000070.1 GCA_013153415.1 Deltaproteobacteria bacterium | reverse complement strand
CAACCCGGTGGAATTCACCCGCCTGAACCAGGAAATCATCGAGCAGACCGGAGGACGAAATGTCACTGGAGTCATCAACGACCTGGCCTGGCGGCTGAAAAAACCCAAACTCAAAAAACCAGCAACCACCAGGTCAGGGCGGCCAGTCCCAGGGTCAGCATGACGGTGGCCGAGGCGATATCCTTGGCCCGGCCCGAAAGCTCGTGGGGCTCCGGCCCGATGCGGTCGACCACGGCCTCGACCGCCGAATTGACCAGCTCGCAGACCATGACCAGCACCCAGCTGCCGACCAGCAGCACCTTCTCGACCCCGCCCTCCCCGAGCCAGAGGCCCAGGGGCAGAACCAGGCAGAAGATATAGACCTCGAGCCTGAAGGCCTGTTCATTGCGGAAGGCAGCCTCGAGCCCGGCCAGAGAGTAGCCGGTCGCCCGCCAGAGGCGCCCGGCCCCGGCCCGGAAATCATTTTTCCAACTTTCGCTATCCATACCTTCCCCTCGAATCTACAGCTGAAAGGTATCGAACTGGCCGCGGCGGCCGATAACCACCAGGATATCGCCGGCCGAGAGGGGCTCGTCGGGACTGGGAATGAAGCTCGGCCGGCCGCCGCCCTGGGGGCGGACGGCGATCACCTGGATCCGGTAGCGATTGGTCAGATCGAGCTGGCGCAGGGTCTTGCCGGCCTCCTGGTTGATGGGAACCTCCTGAATGACCAGGTTCTCATCGAAAGGCAGGTAATCGACGAACCCGGGATGAGTGAGACGGTCGGCGAGCTGGCGGGCGGCGAGTTCCTCCGGGATCACGACCCGGTCGACCCCGATCTTCTCCAAGAGTTTGCGATGATCGGCGTTGCTGGCCTTGACCCAGACATTGGCGACCCCGAGCTCCTTGAGAAACATCGAGATCATGGCGCTGGCCGAGATCGAATCGCCGACACTGACCATGACATATTCGAACTCCGCCACCCCGGTCTGCTCCAGAACCTCCTTTTCCCGGGCGTCAGCCAGGAACACCTGGGTCAGGATCGTCTGGGCCTGTTTGATATGAGTGGGATCATTGTCGAGCCCCAGGACATCGTGGCCCAGGTCGACCAGGCGCTCGGCGAAACAGAGGCCGAATTTCCCCAGCCCGATGACTCCCACCTGCAGTTTTTCTTTCGGCATAACTATCTCCTTTGCACAAGCGAGGCATCAGCCAATCAGCAGACGCTCTTCCGGCCACTGGAAAAGCTCTTTGCGCTGGTAACTCTGGACCGCGGCGATCAGCACGATCGGCCCGAGACGACCGGTGAACATCAAGAGAATGATAATTATCTTGCCCAGGACCGTCAGGGTGGTGGTCAGCCCCAGGCTCAAGCCGACAGTGGCGTAGGCCGAAACCGTCTCGAAGAGAATCTTCAATTCGAGATCGCGGCTCTGGGGGTGGGGCACCAGCCCGCCCTCGGTGATATTGAGCAGAAAAGCGGCCGAGAGGATGATGACCACCGAGAAGAAAAGCAGAACCAAGGCTTCGTGAACGATCTTCTTTTCCACCGCGAAACGGCCGATGACCGCCTGGGAGCGGCCTTTGAGCTGGGCTCCGAGAAAGGCGATCAGGACCCGGAAGGTTCCGACCTTGAGCCCCCCGGCGCAGGAACCCGAACCTCCGCCGATGAACATCAGAATGATCATCAGATAGAGGGAGACATTGGTCATCATCGTCAGATCGACGGTATTGAAGCCGGCGGTCCGACAGGTTACCGACTGGAAGAATCCCGCCAGGATGGTCACCCCCCGGCCACAGGCGGGCTGGGTGACGCAGGATTCGAAAAAAGCGATCCCGGCGGCCCCGATTACAATCAGGAAAAAGGTTGTCAAAAGGACGATTTTACTGTACCAGCTGAGTTTTACAATACGGCCCCTCGGCGCCGGGCGGCGACGCCAGCGTCTGGGAATCGCGGCAAACCAGTCATTGAGTTCGACGACCACGGCGAAACCAAGCCCTCCGGTAATGATCAGCAGCATGATCACCAGGTTGACGCCCAAATCGGCCTGCCAGCGCATGAGGCTGTCACTATAGAGCGAAAACCCGGCATTGCAGAAGGCCGAAACCGCATGGAAAAGGGCGGCGAACAGGGTAAATCCCCGGGAATCGGCGGCATAAAGCAGGATCGTGCCAGTAATTTCGATGACCAGGGTCCAGGTCACGATGCGCACCAGCAGGCTACCGAAAGGCTGGCTTTTATCATGCTGCAGCCCCTGGCCGATGACAAAACGATCGTTCAGGGCCACCCGCTGGCGGATCAGGTAGTAGATCAGGGCCGTATAGGTCATGATTCCGAGACCGCCCAGCTGAATCAACAACAGCACCACCCCCTGGCCGAAAAGCGAATAAGTGGTGCCGGTATCGACCGTGGTCAGACCGGTGACGCAGATTGCCGAGGTCGCGGTGAAGAGGGCATCGACCCAGGAGATCGCCGGCCCCGCCAGGGCCGGGCGGCTGTGCAGAAGGATCGCTCCCAGGGCGATGGCGCCGGCAAAGAGGATTATCGGCAGGGTTATCGGGGTAACCCGGAATTTAATTCGTTTCATGGTTTCTGAAAAGCTGCCTGAATGACAATTCCGGCTACACTAGAGTGAAGCGGACTTTTTGTCAAGTTTGGCGGCAAAACACCACTACCACCGCACCTGGAAAGAAGAGACTGGCTGAGAAGATGCTGACCCGGACCCGGATCACCACGACAGGGACCCTGCCTGAACCCTGGCGGCAGCTCACTTACAACGACATTATCCACCGCCAGGGCGGCCAGCTGGTCAATGACGGCCGCTCCTCCCGGGTCTACCGCTTCCCGGACGAAAACGGAAACTTCTACCTGAAACGCTACCTCTACCGGAAAATCCACTGGCGCCACTGCTGGGAGAAATCCCAGGTCGAACGGGAATTCGAAAACCTGGAAAGGGTCCGCCAGGCGAACCTGGGCTGCCGGGTCATCGAGATCCTGGCCTACGGCGACCGCCGCCGGTGCACGGTTCTGCTCGATGCCTTCCTGCTCAGCCGGGAAGTCCCCGGCAGCCACCGACTCTCGCTCTTTCTGGCCACGCTTCCGGACCACCCCGAACGGCCGGCAATAGTGGCAAAGATTATCACCTTCGCCGAGCGGGTGATGGAGAAGCAACTCGCCCTCACCGATCTCTTTTTCCGCAATCTGGTGGTGGTGCCGGAAACCGCCGAGCTCTACCTGCTCGATATCCAGCAGTGTCGCAGAAACCGGAAAAAAGCACTGCGCAAAAGCTGGCCCCAGCTCTGGGCCGACATCGAACTCTTCTTCACCCCGGCGGAACGGGCACTGGCCGCCGAACGACTGGGCCCGATTCTGGGCAAAGCTTTTCCCGAACTGCGCCAGCGGGCCCGGACTTTCATCCCCAAGGAGAAGAGAAGAAAAGAGTTTGAATTGGAGTACCCGCCAC
>JAADEO010000165.1 GCA_013153415.1 Deltaproteobacteria bacterium | reverse complement strand
TGAAGAGAGAGCGTTCGAAAACCAGCACCCGGTCGATGGCCGGGTGCTCTTCCAGGACCGAGGCCGCCGCCGGCTCGACCAGCCAGGTGAAACGAACCCCGGGACAATGGCGACGCCAGGCGTTGACCGCCGGCAGGGTCCGGACCACATCGCCGATGGCGCTGAGCCGGACAATCAGGACATTCCGATAGTTTTCAAGGGCTTGCACAGAACCTCGAACGGGTAAGAATTTCAGGGTGCGGGAACGGGGCGATAATATCATTTCCCGGCAAAAAACGGCAAGTCTTTAATCTTTTCCGCCGCCCGTCACCCCTTAAACCTTCAATTGCACTTGACTTTTACGACATTCTCCCTCTATGCTACCGGGAATAAGGAATCCCGGCAACCACACCGGTAACCACGGAGGAGGAGTTGAGCGAGAAAGAAAAAGGGCTGCTGGAAAAACTGAAACGCCTGTTCCAGGGCGGCGAACATGAACCGCCACCCACCGAAGAGGAACTCTTCGAGATCATCAACGTCAGCGGCGAATCCGGGGTCATCACCGACGAGACCCACGAAATGCTGTCCAGTGTTATCCAGCTCAAGGAGACCCAGGTCCAGGAAGTGATGGTACCGCGCACCGATTTCGCCGCCGTCGCCGCCGACCGCAGTATCCGGGAGGAACTGGAAATCATCACCGGCCGGGGGTTCTCCCGTTACCCGATCTTCCACGACAATCTCGACCAGGTTATCGGCATCCTCTACGTCAAGGATATCCTCAAACACCTCGACCGCGATCTCGACCAGCTCTACCCCCGGGAGATCATGCGGCCGGTCTATTTCATCCCGGAGACCAAAAAGGTCCAGGAACTGCTGCACGAGTTCCGGGTCAAGGGCATCCATATCGCCATCGCCGTCGACGAATACGGCGGCACCTCTGGCCTGGTCACGATCAGCGACCTGGTCGAAGAGATCATCGGCAAGATCTATGAGGAGGATCGCCCGGTCGAGGAGTGCGAAAAACTGATCGAAAAACAGGCTGACGGCAGCTATCTGGTCAACGGCAAAACCGAGATCGAAGAGATTGAAAAGCTCTTCGATCTCGAAATCGACAACCGCGGCAAGTTCGAAAGCGTCGGCGGCCTGGTAATCTTCCTCAGCGGCAGCATCCCCCAGCAGGGTGAGAGTTTCACCTATGAGAAACTGGAACTGACGGTCGAATCAGCCGACAAGAGACGAGTCAAACAGGTGCGCCTGCGCCGGCTCGAAGAGGACCCGGAAAAACTGCCCGCCGCCAGCCCCGCGCCGCCGGAAGCCGGGGAAGCACCGGCCCCGTGAACGGCTGCCGGCCCGTCAGTGCCGGGGCCACCATCGTTGCGACCGCCGGGTTCTATTACGCCTTCCGGCCCATCCCCGGAAACTGGTTTGCGGCCATCGCTGCCATTGCTCTCCTGCTCTGGGCAAGTGCCCGGCAGTCCAGCCCCGGGGCGGCAGCCGGAATCGGGCTCGGCTGCGGTTTCAGCTTCTATTTCATCGAACTTTTCTGGATTACCAATTCGATCTCGGGTTTCACCAGCCTGCCTCGCCCTCTGGTGATCCTGATCATGGCCCTGCTGGCCCTCTATCTCGCTCTCTATCTGGCCTTTTTCTGTGCCCTCTGGCAATACCTGAGCCGGAACCGGACCGCACAATTCAAGACCTTCGGCCAAATCCTGCTAGCCGCGGCCGCCTGGATACTTCTGGAAGAGCTCCGCGGCCGCTTTCTCGGCGGATTTCCCTGGCACCCGCTGGGCCTGACCCAGATCGATAATCACCTCCTGAGCCAACTGCTTCCCTGGGGCGGAGTCCGCCTGCTTTCCGGCCTGGTCGTCGTCTGCGGCGGCCTCCTCTATCTGGCCTTTAGAGAACTGGCACGGAGACCCAGACGACAAGCCCTGCTCCCCCTGCTGTTGCTGGTCGCTCTACTCCTGTTGCCGGGCCTGATCCCCAAACAGCCGCCGGCCTTCGGAAAGCCAGGAACTCCAGTCAAGGTCTGCATCATCCAGCCCAACATCCCTCAGGCGGAGAAATGGCAGCCCGGGAACCGAAAAAAGATCGTCGCCAGGATGTTTGCGATGACCCGTGAAGGGCTGCGGACACGGCCACAACTGGTGGTCTGGCCCGAAGCCTCCCTGCCCCTGCTGCTGGAAACCAAGCCGGCCTTGATAGAACAACTCCGGAAACTGGTTGACGATAACGGCTGCGCCCTGATGCTGGGAGGGCCGCGCTATCTCGACCAGCCCGGAAACCGGCCGGACTACCCCTCGTGCAAGAAACTCTACAATGCCGTATTCTTCTTCTCACCGGGCCGACCGCCGGCGGTCTACAACAAAATCAAGCTCGTCCCTTACGGCGAATATACACCGCTGGCCGATTTTTTCCCTTTCATCGGCAAGCTGGTACCGGGCCTCAACTATTCGGCCGGGCGAAAAAAGACGATCTTCTCCTGGAAAGGGCTGAAAATCGCCCCCTCGGTCTGCTTTGAAGGGGTATTCCCAGCTTTCACCGCCGATTTTTTCGCCGCCGGCGCCAACCTTCTGGTCAACCTCACCAATGACGCCTGGTTCGGCGATTCCCCAGGCCCCCGTCAGCACCTGCGCAACCTCAGGCTGCGGGCCCTGGAGAACCGCTGCTGGATCGTGCGCAGCGCCAACACCGGGATCTCGGCAGTCATCGATCCCGGCGGCCGGATCGTCGCATCCATTCCCCTGAATCAACAGGGGATTCTCGAAACCGAAATTCATCCGTCACCGGGACCGACTTTCTACGCCCGGCATCCGCGCCTGCCCCTCTGGACGGCACTGGCGCTCCTGCTCGGCGGCGGAATCCGCCGGCTGGCCGCAAGAAGAACCTAGAGAAGAACACTTCCTGTGAATCAGCTGGCCAACTTCTCGCTGCAGGGAATACAAAGATTGCGGCCACCCCGTTTCCGGATCCGGGTTTCCATTACCGCTTCGCCGCACTCGTCGCAGACCACCGAAGCGAGAATGCGGGCCTTGTCCGGAGCCTCGATCTGCACCTCCTGCAGAGAGATGATCTCCTTTTCGTCCACCTGCAACAGCCAGTCGATATAGGCGTCCCGGTCCTTTCTTACCGCATCCGGAATGGCATTGCGGTCCAGCACCACCCTCACCCCCCGGCCGTCCCGGCGGGAATAGAGGGTATAGGCCTGTTTGCCGTAGTCCTTGAACACCAGGTTGCCTTTGCCGAAGGTGCAACCGCTGATAAACTGGAGGGCATCGACGCCGCAGGAGTTGTTCTCGGTAATCGCCACCAGTTCCTCATCCTCGGCCCGGTGCGAAGCCAGCCAGTCCATCGCCGCCAGCGTCATCCGGTAGCCCATCGCCAGGCCCGGGCAGCTATGACCGTGGAAAGCCACCATCATTTCATAATCAACCTTTTTCCGCATCGCTCTGCTCCTCTATGG
>JAADEO010000008.1 GCA_013153415.1 Deltaproteobacteria bacterium | reverse complement strand
GCGCCGGCCGGCCGGCTTTTTGAGCGGCGGCGAGCAGCAGATGGCGGCCATCGGCCGGGCCCTGATGGCCCAGCCCAAACTGCTGCTGCTGGACGAACCGCTGCTGGGCCTGAGTCCGGCCTACCAGCAGGTGGTCATGGAGGCGGTCAAGCTGATCCGCGAGACCAAACGGATCTCGATCATCGTCACCGAGCAGTACGCCCGGCCGGTGATCCCGATCGTCGATTACGCCTATATCATGGAGAACGGGTCCGGAGTCATGACGGGAACCGGTTCGGAACTGCTCGATAACCCGGACGTCAAAGCCGCCTATTTCGGGGTCTAGGATGGAATACGAAAAGCACTGCACCTTCACTCTTTTCGAAGAGGCCTGCCGCAAATATCCCGACAACGATGCCATCATCTACCTGGGCCGGAAGTTCAGCTACCGCTTTCTCCAACAGCTGATCGACCGTTTCGCCGCCGCCCTGCACGGGCTCGGGGTCGGTCATCAGGACAAGGTGATGCTCTATCTCAGCAATTCTCCGCAGTGGATCATCGCCAATTTCGCCATCCAGAAACTCGGGGCGGTGGTGGTGCCGGTTTCACCGATCTACACCTCGCATGAGCTTCTCTATATGGTCAAAGACGCCGGGGTTAAGACCGTGATCTGCCTCGATACCAATTTCGGCTATGTCAAGGAGGTCGACCGGCAGCACCCCCTGAAACATATCATCGTCACCAATCTCACCGACCTGCTCTATGCCTGGCAGAAGCTTTTCGGCACCCTGCTCGACCGCATTCCGAAGGGGAGCACGGTCCGGGGCGACAATATCCACTCCTTCAACGAACTGATCCGTAAGGCACCGGCGGGACCGCCGGCGGCCGAAATCGATCCCGCCCGCGATCTCGCCTATATCATGTACACCGGCGGCACCACCGGTTTTCCCAAGGGGGTACCCGGCAGTCACGTCAGCGAGGTCTCCTACATCGCCGATGTCATGGATGTGTTTTCCGGCCATATCCGGGAAGGCGATGATACCATGATCATGGTCAACCCTCTTTTTCATATCATGGCCAAAGGCTTCCTCCTGGCTGCCGGCCTCAATTTCGGGATTACCGTGGTCCTGATGCCGATTCCCGAGATCGACCCGGTTTTAAGGGAGATCGAGCGTTTCCGGGTACGCTGGATGCTCGGAGTCCCGGCCCTCTACCGGATGATTCTCGAAAATGACCGTCTCGACAGCTATGACATCTCTTCGCTTAAGTACTGCTACTGCGGCGGTGATGTCCTGCCGGGCGAGATTTTCAAACGCTGGCGCGAGCTTACCGGCCATCCCCTCTACCAGGTCTACGGTTCGACCGAGGTCGGTCACTTGACCTACAGCCGGCTCGATCGCGAACCCGACCCCAAAACCGTGGGCAGTATCCTGCCCTCGCGCCGCTGCCTGGTGGTCGACCCCGAAACCCTTGAGTTGGTGCCGGCCGGGGAGACCGGTGAGCTGCTGGTGACTTCACCTTACACCAACAAGAGCTACTGGAACAAACCGCAGGAGACCGAGCTTTCCTACGTTAAGATCGACGGTGAGATCTTCTACCGGATGGGCGATTACGTGCGCCTTACCGAAAGCGGCGAGATCCAGTTCGTCGAAAGAACCGCCGATACGATCAAGTACAAGGCCTACCGGATCTCGGCCTCGGAGATCGAGGCCGCTCTCCAGGATCATCCCACGGTGATGGGGGCCTGTGTCGTCGGCATTCCCGACGCCAGCTGCGGCGAACGCATCAAGGCGATCGTTGTTCTCAAGGAGGACGCCAAGGGGGTCGACGGCGAGACCCTGACCGGCTGGTGCCGCAAGCGCCTGGCGCCCTACAAGATTCCCCACTACATCGAGTTCCGCGACATGCTGCCCAAGTCGAAGGTCGGCAAGCTCCTGCGCCGTGAAATCAGGGACGAGGAGAAACGCAAGGAATCCCAGGCCGGCTGAAGTTTGCCGGATCATTCCCTGCCGGGATGGTTAAAATCCGGCCGGATTGCAAAGGAGATCGATGACATGAAAGTCGACGAAGCGCTGCTTGGTCCCTGTGGCCTCTATTGCGGGGTCTGTGCCATCTACATCGCCCACCGTGATAACAATCTCAAACTGAAAGAACGCCTGGTTATCCTCTACAAAGGCGGTATACCCGGCAAGGGCGTGCTGCCGGGCAGCGAAGACCTGACGGTGGAGGATATCAGGTGCGACGGTTGCCTGTCCGATGATGTCTTCATCTACTGCCGGCGATGTGATATCAAGAGCTGTACCGAGGAAAAAGGCCTGGCCGGATGTCACCAGTGCGGGGAGTTCCCCTGTCGCTCGGTGACCGAGGATTTTCCCATGGCGGTGGGTAAAAAGGTTATTCTCAGGGCGGTACCGCACTTGAGAAAGGTCGGCCGGGAAAGATTCATCGTTGATGAGGAGGCCCGTTACATCTGCCCGGAATGCGGCAACCGGGTTTTCCGCGGCGCAATGAAATGCAACCGTTGTAAAATCGCTCTCGATCTGGACTGATTTCTCCCGGGTCGGAATCCTCTCAGGATCTCGAAACCGCATCCGACATTGTCGCTGATGCGGTTTTTTTGTTGACTGTCGGTCAGGGATCGTGTTGAATACCGAATTCCATGCGCTTTTGTGGTTTGAAGAGGTGAACTGATGAAAAATTTCCTTTTTTCCTTTCTCACGGTTTTATTGGTGGCCGCGCTGCTTTCCGGCTGTGCCGAGGTTCGGGAAGAGAAGCCTGTTACCGAGTATCGCAAGCCGCCGGCGGCGGAAAAGCTTCCGGTCTGGCAGGCGCAGTCCGAGCAGCTCGAGCGGATGGGAGATTACGAAGGAGCCCTGCGGGTGGTCGGCGACGCCTACCGCCTGGAGCCGGACCCGGCCACCGGCGATCGTTTTTCCCTGCTGCTTTCCTATCTCGATGACACCCGGCTCGAGGAGAACTGGCAGCGCGAGAACAACGGTGATCTCAAATGCCGGATCGCGGCGGAATACTTCTCCCGCCTGCGCCACCGTCCCGATCTCGATCAGGCCCAGCGGGCGCGTCTGACCGAACTGGCCCGCCAGTTGTCCGTCTGTGAATTCAGCGAGGATATCCGGACCCAGGCCCAGGAATTTCTGTTGCAGGCTCAGGCCGGGGAGCGGCCTGAAATCGTTATCGGCTGTCTGCTGCCTCTGAGCGGGGCCAACGCCGCCGCCGGCAGACGGTTACTCAAGGGGATGGAACTGGCCTTGGAGGTCTTTCCCGAAAACGTCGGGGAAACAGTGACAGATGGGGTAGGTGTTGCCGGCGGCGCGGCTTCGGAGGCGGGGGCGGACGGGACCCCGACAGTCCCTGAAGTTGCAGCCTCTGACCGGAAACCCGCTCCCCGCATCCGTTTGCTGGTCTATGACACCGCCGGGGAAGGGGAGAAGGCCCGGGCCGGGGTCGATT
>JAADEO010000144.1 GCA_013153415.1 Deltaproteobacteria bacterium | reverse complement strand
AGGGTAGGTGAGAGTGTCTTCGAGGTTGCCGAAATCGATGACATTGTGGCCTTTGCTGTCGTCGCTGCCGGGGCCTTTCAGTCCCAGCATGTAAGCAAAATTTCCGGCGGCGAGATCATCGCTGTCAGTATGATTGACCTGAGGGATGCCGTCGACGATGTTGGAGGTTCCTCCCTGGCCATGGCAGCCGATGCAGGAGGCTCTGGTCAGATAGGGGTAGGGAGTGGCACTGCCGTCGAAAGTCATCGGCTGACCGTTCTGGGAATTGTGCATGGTGTGGCAATTGGAGCAGGGGCCGGAGACCATGGCGCGGCCTGTTCCGGTGAAAGCCCCGAGAATAGCGATGCTCAGAAAGGAGATGAAGAGATATTTCAATCCGCTTCTAGCCATGATTTGCCTCAAACTGGGGAGACCCTGTCGGCCGGGGAGTGGGCAATTCAGGGCCTGATCTGGTGGAAATGCCCATTTCCCTGGCCTGATAACTCTCCGGTTGCGCGATATCACACGAGGAACAACTCTGCCGCCGGGTCATGTACGGATGGTAATATGCCCGTTCGGGCCCCATTTCTGTTGCCTGCGGCCGCGAAGGACTGCGAAACCGGCCCGGTGCTGAAACCGCTTTCCATCCATTGCGCAAGCATAGAGTGTTCCCCGGTGTTTTCGCGTTGCCTGCAGGGTGGGGCGGTGAGGCCGCAAGAAGGTTGCTGCGATTGCCGGAAAGCTGAAAATATGCTATGGTCGCAGGATCTGAAATAACCGGATGCGGATGCGAGGTGGAAGATGGGACAGAAACTCAGTTGGGGGGTGCTCGAGGAGATCAAACTGGCCGGGATCGAGCCGGAAGAACCTTTCAGCCGGACCCGCCGTTTTCTCGCGGCTCTGGGACTCGACCGTCGGGACAAGCTTTTCGACCTGTATCTCTGTGCGGACCAGCGCAATGCGGCGATCCGCAACCTGCTCGATCAGCTCGGCAATGTCCGGGTTTTTTCCTCGGCCGGCAACGTGGTTTTCAACCCTTCACGCCGGCCGGCTGTGATTTTGGCCCATGGTCCCCAGTGCGGTGCCGTCAATTATGTCCGCAATCTCAATATGGGAACCGATGCGGTTCCGCAGTTACCGAGCCTGGCCGAGTATGTCGCCGACGGGATCCTCGGCAACGCCAGATTGCAGCTCTCCCGAATCGCTCCCGAGGCCCGGGGCGGGATCATCTATTTCGATCACGAGCAGGGCCGCCTGGAACTCTACTGCAATGATGAGAACAGCCGTCCCTACGCCCAGCACCATGTGGCCGAGTTCATCTACCGCGAGCTTTCGTTAAGTTTGGAGGGGCGTTTCCCGCCGGCCCAGCTGGCGGCCCACGCCCGGGAACAGAACCCGGCCTTCACTCTGCTTTGCCCGCCGCAGATCCGCCCGCACGGCTATAACTACTTCGAGGTCAATTTCCAGAACGGTTACGATTTTCACGGAGTGATCATCGATTCGATCGCTTTTGCCGTCAACAGCGCCCTGACCGGTTCCGAGCTGGGCTTTTCCGCCACCCGGGCCCTGATTATCGCTTTTGGTGATGATCTGTGGGACAACCCGGAAGGGCTGATCGAGGTTTTTGAAGAGAAGCGGGAAAATCTCAAGGCCTACATAGAGCGGGGGGGAGAAATCTACTGGGTAGCCGTCGGGCACCTGCCGTCGGGCAAGCGCATCTATCGTCTCCGGGCTTTCTAGTCCCGGAGGAGTGCGAAACTAGCCCAGGATGTCGATGGTTTCGCCCAGGATTTCATCCGTAGTGGCAACGCTTTTGAGATTGGCGCGGATGGCGTATCCGGTGGTCATGTTCGTCACCAGTTCAGAGGCCAGATCGACATTGGACATCTCGATCTCTTCGAGTTCTCCCTCAGGGCCGGGCTCGAGCCGGGTGGGTCCGGGATGGTTGTCGATCGAGACCACGGCGGCGGGATTGCCGAGGCTGTCCTCTCTGAGCTCGACCCGTTTTCTCTTGTAACCGTCGGTATTGAGGTTGGCGATATTGTCGGCCCCGGCCGAGAGCTTGGTAAAGAGGGAGCGCAGAGCGGACAAAGAAGAGTTCAGGGGAATGGACATAATCTCGTTTTCCGGGTCGGGGTTGTGGTTTCAGCGCAGAAACTTCTTGACAAAGAAGCCGCCTTTGGGCTATTTAGCCCGCGCTTGGTTGGCCGAGGTAGCTCAGTCGGTAGAGCAGGGGACTGAAAATCCCCGTGTCGGCGGTTCGATTCCGTCCCTCGGCACCACTTAGCCGGGCATTTTCGAGAAGGCGTCCTTGGGAAAGGGCGCCTTTTTTGTTTCTATCATCTGTTTTTTCGGTTGGCAAGGGCTATTCTTTAGTTTTATTTCGGGGATGGAGCGATTCTCTTTCCGGGCGAAGCGGGGCTCGAAAGCAGGGCGCCGTCGGCCGCCGGCATCTGAGTAGGAGGGGCGAATTTGCGAAGCTTGTCCGATTATCTCGATTACCTGGGGGACGAAGTGGTTGCGGTCGCCGGTGATCCGGCGTTGCCGGTCGGCGGAGCCAGCAACGATTCCCGGACGGTGGCGCCGGGTTTTATGTTCGTGGCTGTCAGTGGCGCCGGTGACGACGGCCACCGCTACCTCGACCAGGCCCTGGCTGCCGGCGTCCGGGTCGTGGTCAGCGAGAGAGCCCAGTCGTTGCGGCTGCCGGCTGGCGTGGCCGCGATCAAGGTTCGCAATGCCTATGCGGCGGCCGGTCTCGTGGCCGAGGTGATGCATGGTTTCCCGGCCCGCAAGCTCGAGCTTCATGGTGTCACCGGAACCAACGGCAAAACCACGACCGCTTTCCTGCTTCGGGATATTTTGTCTGGTAACGGCGCCGAACCGGTCGGCTTGATCGGAACGGTGGGTTACGATTGCGGTACCGGCCTGGAGACGGCTTCGAGAACCACGCCCGATCCCTTCGCTCTGCAGGAGATGTTCGTCCGGATGGTGGAAAACGGCTGCCGCCGAGCAGTCCTCGAAGTCTCCAGTCACGCTCTGGTTCAGCACCGTCTCGGTCGGGCTCGTTTCGCCCGGGCCCTGTTTACCAACCTGAGCGGCGACCACCTCGATTACCATCATACCATGGAAGAGTATTTCCGGGCCAAACGGCGGCTTTTCCACGATCTGCTGCTGCCGGGGGGGATCGCGGTACTCAATGGCGACGATCCCTACGGCCGGCGCCTGGCCCGGGAACTGTTTTGCGACCGGACCCTGACCTGGGGCCGGCGCCGTCATGATCTCGATTACCATTTGCGGATAGTCCGGGCCGATCTCAAGGGACAGACCTGCCAGCTGACCGGCTCCCATGAAGCCCGGCGGCTGTTTTGCCCTCTGGTCGGCGACTACAATGCCGAGAACCTGGCCGCCGCCGCGCTCACGGCCCGCAGCCTGGGTTTTTCGTGGCCGGAGATCGCCCGGGCCCTGGCCCGCACGGCCG
>JAADEO010000036.1 GCA_013153415.1 Deltaproteobacteria bacterium | reverse complement strand
GGGTCAAGGTCTGCACCCGTTGCATTCGTTCAGGCGCCATCACCAAGTAGGTTCTGAACAATTCCACCCGGGATGCACCCAGCGTTCTCCGGGTCGACGTAAAATACAATTAGCAACCCGGTTGCGGCAATCTTCCGCAACCGGGTTTTTGCGTTTTGGCACCCACCCTTCCTGCCCTAGCTTATCCTGGTCACCTGAAACACGCCCTTGACCGCCCGCAAAGCCTGTTTGACCCTTTTCAAATGTTCAAGGTCGCGAACCTGGATTTCGAAGAAACAGACCGCTTTCTGATCGATGCTGGTTTTGAGGCTGCCGGAAGCGATATTGGCGTCCTGGCTGCTGATCGCGGTACCGAGAGCCACCAGCATGCCCTTGATATCCTCGCACATGACCCGAATCTTGACATTGTGGACACTGGAACGCTCGAGATTCCACTCGACATCCATGTAACGGTCGGGATCGCCCTGCTGGACATGGCGACAGTTGCGGCGATGGATGGTCAGACCCCGGCCCCGGGTCACGAACCCGACCACGTCGTCACCCGGCAGGGGATTGCAGCACTTGGCGAAACGGACCATGACATCATCGATATCCTTGATCGAGATACCGTCCCGGGCCGCTTTCTTCTCGGTCTTGGGTTCTTCTTTTTTGCTCTTGTTTTTGCGGCTCCCCTTGAGTTCCGGAAAGATTCGATTCAAGACCTGCCGGGGCGAGAGCTTGCCCCGGCCGATGGCGGCGAGCAGGGCATCGACGGTCTTTAACGAGAAGGCCTCGGCCGCCTCCTGGAGCTTGCCTTCCTTCAGGGCCCGGTTGAAGGAGAGCTTGTTGCGGACGAAGGCCTTTTCGAACATCTCGCGGCCGAGCTCGATGCTGCGCCGCTCCTCCTCCTTCTTGACCCACTGGCGGATCTTGGTGCGGGCCTTGCTGGTCTTGACGAAGGCGAGCCAATCCTTGTTCGGGTGCTGGCGCTTGGAAGTGATGATCTCGACCATCTCGCCGTTCTTGAGCTGGTAGCGCAGGGGAACGAGCTTGCCGTCGACCCGGGCCCCGGTGCAGTGGTCGCCGATATTGGTATGGATGGCATAGGCGAGATCGACCGGGGTCGAGCCATTGGGCAGCTCCTTGACATCGCCGGCCGGGGTGAAGACGTAAACCGCCTCGGAAAAGAGATCGATCTTGACCGAATCGAGAAACTCCCCGGGATTGTTGACATCCTGCTGCCACTCGATCATCTGCCTGAGCCAGTCCATCTGCTTGCGATCGTGGTCGTCGAGCTGGTAGCCCTCCTTGTAGTGCCAATGGGCGGCGATCCCCATCTCCGCCACCTGATGCATCTCGAAGGTCCGGATCTGAAACTCGACATGACGCCCCTCGGGACCAATGACCGTGGTGTGCAGGGACTGATACATGTTGGCCTTGGGCATGCTGATGAAATCCTTGAAACGGCTCGGTACCGGATGCCAGAGAGCGTGAATCATTCCCAGGACATTGTAGCATTCGGCCTTGTTTTCAACCAGAATACGGAAGGCGATGATATCGTAGATCTGCTCGAAGGCGATGTTTCGGCGCACCATCTTGCGGTAGATGCTGTACATGTGTTTGAGACGGCCGCTGACCTGCCCCTCGATATGGTAGTGATCGAGATTGCGCTTGACGATCTTGATGATCCGCTCGATGAACTCCCGGCTTTCGAGCTCCTTGCGGGCCACCTTTTCCTCGAGTTCCCGATAGATCGCCGGCTCGAGATAACGCAGCGAATTGTCTTCGAGCTCCTGCTTCATCCACGAAATCCCCAGCCGGTTGGCGAGCGGGGCATAAAGATCGAGGGTCTCCTGGGCGATCGCGATCTGGCGCTCGGGCTTCTGGAAATCAAGGGTCCGCATGTTGTGGACCCGGTCGGCGAGCTTGATGATCAGGACCCGGATATCCTTGACCATGGCCAGGATCATCTTGCGATAGTTTTCAGCCTGGTGTTCCTGGGAGCTCTTGAATTTGATCTTGCTGATCTTGGTCAGGCCCTCGACCAAGGAGGTGATCTCATCGCCGAAACGGAGACTGAGATCCTCGATCGAGGTCATGGGATCGTCTTCGAGGGTATCGTGGAGCAGACCGGCGGCGATGCTGGCGACATCCATCTTCATCTCGGCCAGGATATTGGCGACCTCGATCGGATGCACCATATAAGGTTCGCCGGAAAGCCGCACCTGGTTGCGGTGGGCGTAGGCGCTGTAGGCGTAAGCCTTGCGAATAATATCGAAATCGGCCGCCGGGTAGTAATCGGCAACCTTGTCTATAATATCATTCGCCCGGATCATGCAGTCGACTTACATCTTTTGGGGATTGGAGGGAGGAAGCGGGCGCAGACGGGCCTTCGCGAACCCCGCTGTCTGCAAGCGGGCCAGAAGGGTTTGGGGATCTTCCTTGAGACCGGCGGTCTCGACCACCAGGATCTTGTGCTCGATCGGCAGCGGTTCTTTCAGCACTTTCAGCTCCAGACCGACAGCCCGGTATTTCTTCTGCCAGGCGGCGACGTTGGCCTGGAGATAGAACGAACTGATGATCACCTGGTAACCATGCGGTCCCTTGTCGAGAAAGGGATCATCACCCATCTCCCGGGAACGGGCCAGCATTTTCCGGGCCTGGTCACGATGGGGAAACGGGCCGAGATAGACCCGGTACATGGGGGTCGGCAGCTTTTTTCTCTCGACCCGGTAAGCCAACCCCAGAGCCTCAAGCCGGGCACGGGCCCGATCGAAATCATCGGGCAGAACATAGTCGCCGACCACGATCACCGCCGGAGGCACCGATTTTTCAGCCCGCGGCTCAACGGCAGCCATCGGGATCGGGGCAGTGGCCTCTTCTGCAGCTACAGAGGAGGCGATGGCCGACGGAGATGTTTTACGGCCGGTCGTCTCGGATTTATTTTCCTCCGATCCGGACTCTTTTTCATTACTGGCCGCCGGGCTACTGGACACCGGACGGTCGCTGTCGGATAGGGAGCGGGACTTTTCCTGCAAAGCTGCGTCCGCTCCCGCGGCTGGAGTTACGGGAAGCGTCGTCTCCCGCACCTCCTCGGTCTCCAGCCGATTGCGATTTTCATTTCCGGAAACTGCCGCCGGGCCGGATTCGGACACTTGGTCCGAAACGGGTGCAGAAACAGGATTGGCCTCGCTCCCGACCTCAGGAGAAGAACCGACTTCTTCTGCCACTGAGCCCCGCACCTCACTCTTGTCCGTGGCGGCGATCTCTTCTGCGGCCTTATCTGCGCTTTTCACTTCGGGGGCCGGCGGCAGAGGGGCCAACAACTGACAGGGACTCCGGATCGGCTCGCGAGGCATCCGAACCGGGGAAAAGGAGAGGAAATAATAAAAACCGATCAGGGCGAATAGAGCGACCACGATCTCGAAACGGAGAAAGGTCTCAAAACCACTATCCCGGCCCTTCTCCGCTTTATCTTTTTTCCGTTTCG
>JAADEO010000068.1 GCA_013153415.1 Deltaproteobacteria bacterium | reverse complement strand
TAAAAGGGGATTGCCGCGCCGCGAATCGGGGTATGAATGGGTTATAAAAAGGAGATTCGCTGTTATCAGGTAGAGATGAGGGAAGAGAGATTATGGCTGAACATTCAAGAGTAACGGAAGACCGACGGCGTGATCGGGGAAAGGTTCTGATCGTCGGTGATGATCCCGAGAGTCTGGAACCACTTGTCGCGATGCTTGTCGGGGCCAGTTACAAGGTGAAAACGGAGGCGAACTCCAGTCTGGTTCGGAATTTTCCGGAGCTTGCCCAGCCTGATTGCATCCTGATCGAGTGGTCACTGTCGGAGCCGGGCGGTATCGAGCTCTGCCGGCGCCTGAAGGATGATGAGAAATTTCATCGGGTACCGGTTCTTTTTATCGGAGAGCCGATTGGGCCGAAGGATCGGGTTGCGGGTTTCAGGGCTGGGGCTGCCGACTATATCGCCAGGCCTTTTCAAAAAGAGGAGGTGCTGGTCAGAGTCGAGACCCAGGTTTCTTTATCGCGCTTGCGGGGGGACCTGGTCCGGCGGATGGAGGAGCGTGATCGTTTTCTCGAAGCCGTACGGCAGGCGGCGGGATCGATCGTGATCACCGATGCCGCCGGTTCCATCCAGTTCGTCAATCCCGCTTTCGAGGCGATGACTGGCTACCGGGCCGAGGAGGTACTGGGAAAAAATCCGAGAATCCTGCAGAGTGGCAAACATGGTCGTGAGTTTTATCGGGAAATGTGGCATCGTTTGTTGAATCGGGAGGTCTGGAAAGGCGAACTCATCAACCGGAAGAAGGATGGAACCCTGTTCGTGGAGCAGGCGACGATTTCTCCGGTGGTGGACAAGGCGGGGCAGCTGATCAACTATATCGCGGTCAAATACGATATCACTCTGCAACGCAGTCTCGAGGAGCAGCTCCGCCAGGCTCAGAAAATGGAGGTGGTCGGCCGGCTGGCAGGCGGAGTGGCCCACGATTTCAACAATATGATCGCCGTGATCCTCGGTACCGTCCAGATGATGCTGTTGACGGGTTCCCTGGATGAAACAACGATCAGGAATCTGAAGCAGATTCAGACCGCGGCCCAACGTTCCGCGGATATCACCCGGCAGTTGCTGGCTTTTTCCCGCAAACAGGTTCTCGATCCCAAGGTTGTCGATGTCAACTCCCTGGTCCGTGATATCACCAAAATGCTCAGCCGTCTGTTGGGAGAGGATATCGATATCAATTTTCTCCCCGACCGGGATATCGGAAAGATCATGATCGATCCCGGCCAGCTTCATCAGATAATCATCAATCTCAGCATCAATGCCCGGGATGCGATGCCGAAAGGCGGCAAACTCACCCTGGAAACCGCCGAGGTCGTTTTCGACGAGGAGTACTGCCGGGCGCATGTGGGATTTCATCCCGGAGACTATGTCATGCTCGCTGTCAGCGATACCGGAGTAGGCATGGACGAGGAGATTATCGACCACATTTTCGAGCCTTTTTTCACCACCAAGGAGCAGGATAAAGGTACGGGACTGGGGCTGGCTTCGGTCTATGGCGCGGTCAAGCACAGCGGCGGTTTCATCAACGTCTACAGCGAGCCCGGAGTCGGAACCACCTTCAAACTCTATTTTCCGGTCTGCGCGGAAACCGGGGAGCACTCTGTGGTCGGGGCTGAAGTAGTGGAGACGGCGGCGCCTCTGACCGTACTGCTGGCCGAGGATAACCGGGATGTGCGGGAGTTGACCGCGAGCATGCTCGAGATCATGGGCCATCGGGTGATCGTTGCGGAGACTCCACAGAAAGTGCTGGAGTATTGCCGTGAAACACGGTTGTCCGCCGATCTTCTGCTTACCGACGTAGTCATGCCCGGAATGGCGGGAAAAGAGTTGCAAAAGCTGGTGCAGGAGCTCTGCCCGGGTATCAAAACCCTGTTCATGTCGGGATATACCGCCAGTGTCATCTCCCGGCATGGAGTTCTCGAGCCCGGAGTCTATTTCCTCCAGAAACCTTTCAGTGTCCAGGATCTGGCCCGGAAGATAAACGAGATCTTCGCTGATTGATCCGGGGTGCAATCCGGTGGTTCTCGGCGTGTTTCCTGACAACGGGGGAAATCGCCGGAATCGGTTTGCATAGGTTGGCGCTGGCGATTATTGCAAAGGTTGCAGCACCTGATCTTGCCGAGGTGTCCGGGGCAGCCGCGCGAAGCTGCCCTTTCTCAGGTTGACAAAAAGCAGTTCCGGCAGGCTGAAGAGGGCACCGTAGCCGCCGCCGCTCAGGCACCGGCCGTGATCGAAAGGCCAGGTTAACAGTCCGAGAGCGGTTTGGGACAGGGCCCAGGCGAGATTGACGACTCCGTAGAACGGCCGGGCCAGGAAGGTATCGTCAGTGAAAAACAGGAAGGTGTGATCCCGACCGCCGGACCCGTAGATGGTCGAGGTCAGGGTATTGCACTCCCGGGAGTAGACTCTAAGCGGGTTCTCCCGTCGGTACAGGTCGGCCAGCGCCCGTTTGCGGAAAGAGGGATAGCAGATGATCTCGGCCGGTTGCAGGTTCTTCTTTACCTGTTCGAACATGCGCCAGGGAATAAATGAGACCTGTTTGAGGAAATTTTGTTGTTGTTCGGAAAAGCCGCCGGCGATTTCTCCGGTTTTCGCTGCCGGTGGCAAGGCCCGGGCCAGGTCGGCGAAGAGCTCGGTGACGCAGTTGCGGGTGAAAAGGTTGTAAAAGGCCTGGTGATCGAGTTCCGCAGTCCGTTTTTCGAGCTCCCGGCGGATAACGGGAAGCAGAATTGTGGCGGTGATGGCGGCCGGAGAACGGGGCAGGATGGCCGGGCCCGGCCGGTCGGGCAGGCGGATTTCCGGGTAGACCCGCATTTCTCTCTGGCCCCGGGCGCAGGCGGCCAGTTCCGCCGCGCGGGAAGCGGAGTTTTCGAGCAGCGACCAGCGTAATTCTCCCGGCTGTCGAATCGAGATGAATTTTTGTCGCTGTTGCACCAGTCGCCGGGTCGCGGCCGCAGCCAGGACAAGCAGATTTTTGCGGTTTCCGGCCTGTTCCAGCGCATCGACGGTTTCACCGTCGCGGTGACCGGGGCGGGTATCGAGCAGCAGAAAACGGTTCTCGGCCAGGGATTTTTCCAGTGCCAGCCACCGGGCCACAGCCAGGAGCAGGGCGAAACCCCGGTCGGGACGAGGCGACTGCAGCAGGTCGATGATCGCCGTGCGGAAGGTGCCGGCCTGGTTTGCGAGAAAGGTTTTTTCCGCCGAAGAGAGCGGATTTTCTCCCTCTGGATCCGGGCCCGGAAGGGCGACCAGGATGCCGGGGACCAGGCCGCGGCCGTTTTCGAGGATATCTGCCGCGGTCAGCAGGGCGAGCTTCTCCCGGTAGTTTCGCAACCCGCGGACCGCCTCCGGTTGCGGTTGGGCCGGAGGCAGGCGGGAGAGTTCCTGTCCCAGTTGCCGGTTGAGTCGGGCCAGGTAATCCCGGCCCAGCCGGC
>JAADEO010000228.1 GCA_013153415.1 Deltaproteobacteria bacterium | reverse complement strand
TGTCGTAGATCGGCATCAGCTGTTTGCTGGCTACCCGGGTCAGAGGGTAGAGCCGGCTGCCGGCCCCGCCGGCGAGAATGATTCCTTTGTTTACGGGCATTTGCTTCTCTCCATGGCTCGTAACTGCCCGGCGTCGTCCGGGCCCGGTGACAATCCGGTGTTTCCTGCTTTCTTTAGGAAGAGGGTGATGATTTCTCCGGATGAAAGTATGATTTCATAGGACCTTCCGGGAAATCATCGAACCTTTTGTTAACAGGGAATCTGTTGAGTAGTTACAATGGGTTCCGAGCTTACTCTCCGGTGAATTCCGGGGGCTCTTTTTTCAGGAAGGCCTCGACTCCCGCCGCGAAATCCCGGGTCCGTGAAGCTTCGATGATGCCCTGGCGTTCGTTTTCCAGGTATTCGGTCAGGGAAAGCCCGGCCATCTTGGCGAAAACCTCTTTGGTCAGGGCCTGGGCTCGGAGAGGGCCGGTGCTCAGGTTTCGAGTCAGTTCCAGGGCCTCTTCCAGAGCCCGGTCGCTTTCGACAAAACGGCTGACCAGGCCGTTTTGGGCCGCAGTCCGGCCGTCGATGCGGCCGTTGGTGAGAAAAAAGTCGGCGGCCCGGGCCCGGCCCAGGGCCTCGATTACGGCCTGGCTCGAGCCTCCGTCGGGAACCGCCCCGATACCTATGTAACCGGCCACGAACAGGGCTTTTTCGGTGGCGATGCTGATGTCAGCGGCCAGGGCCAGACCGATTCCGGCACCGGCGCAAACCCCGTCGACCAGAGAAACAAAGATTTTCTCCATCCGCCGGATGGCGAGCACGGTGGTGTTCAGGACGGCGGAAAGGTCTTCGATGACGTCGGATATGGTGCCTGCGGCGATACCCTGCCTGAAGCTGCCGATGTCGCCGCCGCCGGAAAAGATTGATCCTTCGGCCAGCAGCAATACGGCCCGGATCTCGTTATCCCAGCGGATCCGGCGTACCGCCTCCCAGAGCGCGATGGCCAGTTCGGGGCTGTAGGCATTGGCTTTTTCTGGTTGGTTAAGCCGGAGCAGGGCGATACGATCCTGTTTTTCAATAACGACCGGTTGTTTCATTCCTGATATCCTTTTCCCAGCCGCGCAATCATCCGCAATGTAACGGGAAAGGGGCTGTAAACAAAGTGGTTTGCGGTTTTGGCGGTGCTTTGCCGAGGGCTCGGTCACCGGAGTGTGCGTTCATACTTAATTGTTTGTCGTTTTGTCAACTTTTTCCCCGTGGAGGCCGTTTTTTTTCTTGCAGAAAAAGAGCTTCGGGTATAATTCACTTTCCCCTGGTATTTCAGGCTGTAGCTGCTTGGTCTTGCATTCTGGTAGCCGTAATGACGCTAAACCGTTATTCGGGTTGCTTTTGTCTTGTTTGGGAAACTGGAGCGGTGATGTTCAAGGGCTGGTTCGCTGTTTACTATCGTGAGATCCTGGTCATCCGTAGCCGTCTGCGGAGGATGTTGCCCTCGATGGCGGTCTCTCCCCTGCTGTACATGGTCGCTTTCGGCTACGCCATGGGTGACGGCAAGATGGTTGAGGGGCATCCCTATATCGATTTTCTGCTCCCCGGCCTGATCGCTATGAGTACCATGATCCAGGCCTTCTCGATCTCCAGTGAGATCAATATCGCCCGTTTCTACTGGCATATCTTCGAGGAGTTCCAGGCCGCCCCGATCAGCAACTGCGCCTATGTCACCGGTGAGGTTCTGGCGGGCATGACCCGGGCCCATATTTCAGTTTTAATCATCATCCTGATCGGTTTTCCTTTCGGGGTTTCGCTGGCCTATTACAACCCTCTTTTCTGGGCTGGGACCCTGCTCAACAGTTTCGTATTCGCCTCGCTGGCGGTGGGCCTGGCGATGGTCGTCAAGACCCATGCCGATCAGGGTATGCTTTCCAATTTTTTCATTACCCCGATGGCCTTTCTGGGCGGCACCTTCTTCCCACTCGATAAATTGCCGCTCTGGATTCAGAAACCCCTGACCCTGCTGCCCCTGACCCATGCTTCCCGGGCCATCCGGGCGGCTCTGTTCGGCCAGTTTCCGGGCTGGTTCCCTTATCTTCTGCTGGTCGTTATCGGGATCGCCTTTTTTGCCTTGGCCGTACGCCTGGTCGATCAGGCCCGCGATTGATCCTCTCTCGCTCGGCCCGGCTAAAAATTACTTGACACCCCGCGGTCGCTGGGCTATAAGCCCTTCCACTTTTCCCCGGTAGCTCAGTCGGTAGAGCGGGTGGCTGTTAACCACTAGGTCGGCGGTTCGAGCCCGTCCCGGGGAGCCAGTTGTTAGCAAAAGTGGGCACTCTGTTTTTTCAGGGCGTCCACTTTTATTTTGTGTGCCAATAATGCAAGATGTGTTGAAAAGGCCGTTTTCCGTTTCCGGAAAGCGGCCTTTTTTATTTTCTGCGATTTTTCCGGCCGGGCCGGCAGAAAAAGGTTTTCCCGGGGATGAAAACTTGGTAAGTTCACGGGTCCTGTCGATCTCGAAGAGTCGGTGGTTGGGGTCGGGGGCACCAATTTGTTTCGCAGTTGTGGTTTAGGTTATGGCGATGATGGATTCGGCGGTTACCGGTTTGAGGGTTGCCGGGCTCGGGAAAAATTTCGGGAAATTCCGGGTCCTGGAGAAGATTTCCTTCAGTACCGTGCCCGGTGAAATTATGGGACTTATCGGGCCTAACGGGGCTGGTAAATCAACCCTGCTCGAGTGTCTTGCCGGGCTGCTGCCCGCTGACCGTGGCAAGGTGAGCTGGCAGGGGAGGGAGTTTCCTGCCGGTCGTTGTCGACCTTTTCTCTGGTACCAGCCCGATGATGCCCTGCCTTTTTCCGGACAGAGGGTCGGGATCACTCTCGACTTCTTTCGCCGGGTCCAGGGAGTTCCGCTCGCCAGGCTCCAGGAATTGGTAACGGAGTTGGAGCTGGTGCCGATGCTCGACAAACCCCTGCGGGTTCTCTCCAAAGGTTTTCGCCGCCGAGTTCTGTTGGCGCTCGGATTGCTCAATCCGCGGCCGTTGCTGTTGCTTGACGAGCCTTTCGACGGCTTCGATCTCAGGCAGTCTCTAGCGGTCATGGAGCTTCTGCGACGGCACCGGGCCGGTCGTACCCTGCTGCTTTCGATTCACCAGCTCAGTGAAGCCGAAAAGATCTGCGATCGTTTTCTCCTGCTCGATCAGGGCCGGACGGCGGGTTTCGGCAGTCGGGCGGAACTGGCCCGGCAGGCCGGTCTCGAAGCGGATGCTGGTCTCGAGGAGATATTTCTTGCCCTGGTCTGAGAAAAATGATCGTACCCGTCTGGCTGCGCTGGTGTTTGTCCAGGAACTGCGCAGTCTGCTGGCCGCCCCGGCCCTCTGGGTCATGTTGATCATTGTCACGTTCCTGGTCGGCTATAGTTTTATCGAGGCGGTCGATCTCTACGGTCGGGCCAGCCGGACAGCGCTCTCCCATGCCGAACTCGCCGGCGGGCTCAACCCGATGGATGGGGTTTTCA
>JAADEO010000073.1 GCA_013153415.1 Deltaproteobacteria bacterium | reverse complement strand
TCGAAGAAAGTTCATCCCAGGTTTCGATTTTTTTACCGTCGATGGCAATGATCCGGTCGCCGCTTTTGAAACCGGCGCTGTAGGCCGGCATTTCGTAATTGACTTCACCGATTACCGGTTTCAAGGTCGGAACCCCGAAAAGGTAGACCAGGGAAAAAACGAGGGCGGCAAAGATGATATTGGCACCCGGCCCGGCAATGATAATCGCCAGGCGCCGCCAGGGGCTTTTATAGGCATAAGAAACCTGTTTATCTTCCTCGCTGAGCTCCTCCTCGTCTTCTTCACCCCGTCCTTCACCCAGCATCTTTACGTATCCCCCCAGGGGGACGGCTGAAAGCACGTATTCGGTATCGCCTTTTTTGAAACCACAGAGCCGGGGGCCGAAACCGAGGGAAAAAACCAGGACCCGAACACCGCTCAGCTTGGCAACCAGAAAATGTCCCAGTTCGTGAACGAAGATCAACACCCCGAGAACGATAATTGCGGAAATCGTACTATACATAAAATTCTGTCAAACCTTTCTCAATGGTGTCAGACACCGGTTTTTTTCTATTCTGCCGACAAGTCCGTCCCCTTCTTTCGACCCCGACCCAACCGTTCCCGCACCATTCGGTCGCACTCGAGGATCTCCTCCAGGGTCTCGAATTCGCAGGCCGAGATCTCATCCAGGACGGCGGCCACGGTCGCGGCGATCTCGAGAAAACCGATCTCATGAGCACGAAAACGTTCGACCGCGACTTCGTTGGCGGCATTCAAAGCAATGGCCCCGGAATCACCCATCCCGAGCGCCCGGCGCACCAGCGCCAGAGCTGGAAAGCGTTCATCATCGGCGGGAAAGAAATCGAGCCGACCGATTTCCGCCAGATCGAGTTTCGGCAGATCGAGATGCAGACGTTCCGGGGCGCCGAGTGCGTAAGCGATCGGCAGGCGCATATCCGGCAGACCGAGCTGGGCCAACACCGAACCATCGACATACTCGACCAGGGAGTGAACAATGCTCTGCGGATGTACCAGGACCTCGATCCGGTCAGCCGGAATCTCGAACAGCCAGCGGGCCTCGATGATCTCCAGGGCCTTGTTCATCATCGTCGCCGAATCGATGGTGATTTTCGGCCCCATGTCCCAACGCGGGTGCTTCAAAGCCTGTTCCGGAGTCACGGCCGCCATCTGCCGGAGAGTGAATTCGCGAAAAGGGCCGCCGGAAGCGGTGAGAATCAGTTTCTTAACCCCACCCCGGCCCTCTCCGTTGAGAGCCTGCCAGATGGCCGAATGCTCACTGTCGAGCGGCAGGATCCGGGCCCCGTTCTCGGCCGCCAACCGGTTCAGCAGGCGGCCGGCCATGACCATCGATTCCTTGTTCGCCAGGGCCACATCCTTGCCGGCTTGGAGGGCCGCACAGGCCGGTTCCAGGCCCACCGCTCCAACCATTGCCGCCACCAGCAGATCGGCCTCGGGGCAGGTAGCCACAGCCAAGGCTCCTTCGCTACCGGCCAAAACCGGGATTTTCAACCCTCGGTGCTTTAAACGCCGAGCTAGTTCCCGGGCACCTTCCGGTTCCTGTACCGCCACCAGCCCGGGACGAAATCTCTCGGCCTGACGGGCCAGGATCTCGAGGTTCCGCCCTCCGCCCAGGGCGACGATTTCGTAGCGTTCCGGAAAGCGGGCCACGATATCCAGGGTACTGCCACCGATCGAACCGCTGGCCCCGAGAAGGGCTATCTTTTTCACAGCATCGGCCAAGGCTAGAAAATCCAGAGGGTGGAGGCATAAAAGATAACCGGGGCCGCGAACAGAACGCTGTCGATCCGGTCAAGAAACCCGCCATGCCCGGGGATCAGCGAACCAGAATCCTTGATCCCGTGACTGCGTTTGAGAAAGGATTCGAACAGGTCGCCGAGCTGGCCGCAGAAGTTGGCAGCCACTCCCAGGGCTGCCAGTTCGTTCCAGGCCACATCGATAAACCCGAGCCAGTTCATCAGCACCGCGAAAAAAGCCCCACCGAAAAGCCCGGCGACAAAACCTTCAATGGTCTTATTGGGGCTGATCCGGGGGGAAAGTTTGCGTTTTCCCCAATATGACCCGCAATAATAGGAGAATGCGTCCCCGCCCCAGGTCACCATCAGGAGCAGAGCGACCAGGGCCCGGCCGTGGGGCAGATCCCAGATCAGCAGGAGATGGGAAAAGAAGAAGGGCAGATAGACGACAAACAGCAGGGCCAGGGCGAAACGGGGCAGGGCCTCGCTCTCGAGACCCGCCTCGAAAAGAAGCAGCACCAGGATCAGCAGAGCCAGAGCCAAAGATCCCGTCAAACCGACAGTGCCTCCCCAATAGGCGGCCAGCAGCATCAGGAAGGAAATTGCCCAGACCGGCCCGTGCAGCAGAAAGCCGCCCCGTTCGCCAAAAAACATGGGCCAGCTCTCGTGCATGGCCAGAGCCAGAATGACCAGCAGAAGCAGGAGAAAGAACCATTTCGGCATCCAGGCGATAAGCAGGGCCAGCAGGGGCAGGGCCACCAGGGCCGAATAGACCCGACTGTTACAGAAAATCTTTTTCACGACCTCATTCATAAAACCACCCCAGACGAAAGCTATTCCGGAACCCGGCCGAAACGGCGCTCACGATGTTGAAAATCGTGGATAATATGCAGCAGCTCCTCCCTGGAAAAATCGGGCCACAGAGTGTCGGAAAAGTAGAGTTCGGTATAGGCCAGCTGCCAGAGCAGAAAATTGCTGATGCGGCATTCTCCGCCCGTGCGGATCATGATGTCGGGATCCGGCAGACCGGCAGTATTGAGCCGGGTACTGAACAGCTCGGGGGAGATCGCATCAGGATCGAGCTTTCCAGCCGAAACCTCCCGGCAGAGGGTGGCAGCGGCGTCACAGATCTCATCCCGGCCACCGTAACTGATTGCCAGGTTAAGAGTCATGACGCTTCCCGAAGCCGTTTCCCGGCAGGCTTTTTCAAGTTCACGCCGGACCCCGGCATCGAGGCGGTCGAGCCGGCCGATGGCCCGCAGGCGAATGCCCTTGTCTTTTAAACGTCCGGTCTCGCGTTTGAGATAACTGCGCAGCAATCGCATCAGGGCGCTGACTTCGAAAGCCGGGCGCTGCCAGTTTTCGGAGGAAAACGCGTAGAGGGTCAGGACCTCGATGCCGATCTCGGCACAACAGCTGACCACCATGTCAACGGTCTCGGCTCCGACCTCATGCCCTTTGACCCGGATGTGACCGTGCTGTTTCGCCCAACGGCCGTTGCCGTCCATGATAATGGCGATATGGCGGGGCAACGTTCCGCCGGTTTCATTCTCATTCATAATTCATCAAAAATTTAACTGACCCACGTCAATTCGGCCAGTCGGCCAAAAACCACCACCGAAATCTTCGTACACCGCAATCAGAGCGCAAACCACGGAAAAAGCTCTCTTTCTTCCCCATCTCCTGAATTTTCCAGCAACCCGGACGGATAATCGGCGTTGGTTCTGCAACTACGGGGACAACTCCCGCAACCAAAACACGGCCCTGCGATGATCGCTGCAGCTTGTTTTC
>JAADEO010000190.1 GCA_013153415.1 Deltaproteobacteria bacterium | reverse complement strand
AAGGTTCTGCAGCACCCGGTAGCGGGTGCTCGGGGTCTTGAACGAAGCCGTGAGAAAGATGATCTTCACATCGCGGCGACAATCAGTTCGGCGAAACGGCTGCAGGAGACCTCTTCGGCTCCCTCCATCTGGCGGGCCAGGTCATAGGTCACCTTCTTGCCGGCGATCGCCTGCTGCAGGGCCTTTTCGACCAGGCTTCCGGCCTCGTTCCAACCCATGAAATCGAGCATCATCTTGCCGGAGAGAATCAGGGATCCGGGATTGACCTTGTCGAGTCCGGCGTATTTGGGTGCGGTGCCATGGGTCGCCTCGAAGATGGCGATGCCGTCGCCGACGTTGGCCCCGGGAGCGATCCCCAGGCCGCCGACCTGGGCGGCGCAGGCGTCGGAGAGGTAGTCGCCGTTGAGATTCGGCGTCGCCAGGACGTCGTACTCGGAGGGCCGGAGCAGAAGCTGCTGGAACATGGCGTCGGCGATCCGGTCGTTGAGCAGGATTTTACCCTTCGGCAGCTTGCCGTCATACTTCTCCCAGAGCTCGGCTTCGGGAATGACGACTTCGGGAAACTCCGCCGCGGCCATTTCGTAACCCCACTGGCAGAAGGCCCCTTCGGTGAACTTCATGATATTGCCCTTGTGGACCATGGTCACGACCTTGCGACCGTGCTCGATGGCGTACTCGATCGCCATGCGGATCAGCCGTTTGCTGCCTTCGGGGCTCATCGGCTTGATGCCGAGGGCCGAACCGGGCCGGATCTTGGCCCCAAGATTCTCGACCAGGTATTTCTCCAGGCCGGCAGCCTCGTCCGAACCCGCCGACCACTCGAGCCCGGCATAGACATCCTCGGTGTTCTCGCGAAAGATCACGACATCGAGATCGCCGGGCCGCTTCATCGGGTTGGGCACGCCTTCGTACCAGCGCACCGGCCGGATACAGGCGTAGAGATCGAAATGGTGGCGCAGGGCAACATTGAGACTGCGGATGCCGCCGCCGGTGGGGGTCGAAAGCGGCCCCTTGATGGCGATCTTGAGTTTCTCAATCTCGGCCAGGGTCTCCTCGGGCAAATAGGAACCGGTCTTGGCGTAAGCCTCTTCCCCGGCATCGAGCATCCGCCAGGCGATCTTCTTTTTGCCGTCGTAGGCCTTGGCGACCGCGGCATCGAGCACCATTTTCGTCGCCTTCCAGATATCAGGCCCAATCCCGTCCCCGGCCAGGGCCCCGACCAGCGGGTTGCCACCGACCACAAATTCACCATTCTTATATTCGATATACTCGCTCATAACTTAATTCTCCCTGCATCTTCAGGTCATTTACCTGAACTTTCAAATTAAACGGCGGCTCAGCCAGCAACCCACTCCAGGTGTTCCGGTGCTTCCCCTCCACTTCTTACGCTCAATTTCTGTTTTCCCAGCGCTCGCTGCGCTGAAACTGCAAAACTCGCTGGCGCTCAGACAGTTGCAGTTTCGGCCGCTACGCTCACTGGGGAAAACAACGAAATTTCGCGAGACGTTCCGGGAAACCACCGGCCCACCCTCATCGTCAGGAACTACATCGAACCAACTCTCAGGTCAACCTTTCAGCTTGATCCCCAGCTCGCGCAGCTGTTTCGGACTGACCGTGTTCGGGGCTCCGGTCATCAGGCAGGTGGCTTTCTGGGTTTTGGGAAAAGCGATCACCTCGCGGATCGAGTTGCGGCCCAAAAGCAACATCATCAGCCGGTCGAGGCCGAAAGCGATGCCGCCGTGGGGCGGAGCCCCGAAACTCAGGGCATCGAGCAGGAAGCCGAATTTCTCCTGGGCCTCCTCGTCGCTGATATTGAGTAGGGAAAAAACCCTGGCCTGGACCTCGGGGTCGTGGATACGGATCGATCCGCCGCCGATCTCGATACCGTTCAGCACCAGGTCATAGGCCTTGGCCCGGACCGCGCCGGGATCATCGGCCAGTTTGTCGAGATCCTCATCACGGGGCGCGGTGAAGGGATGGTGAATGGCGACATAGCGTTTGTCCTGCTCGTCCCACTCGAACATCGGGAAATCGACGACCCAGCAGAAGGCGAGTTGGTTTTCGTCGATCAGACCCATTTTTTCGCCGAGATGCAGCCGTAATCGTCCCAGAGCCTCATTGGTAATCGAGGGTTTGTCGGCAACGAAAAGCAGCAGATCACCGGTCTCGGCCCCCATCGCCTCGCCCAAAGCCTTGATCTCGGCCTCTTCGAAAAACTTGACGATCGGCGACTGCCAGCCGTCCTCATTGATCTTGATCCAGGCCAGCCCCTTGGCTCCGTAGATCTTGACGACCTCCAGAAGATCATCGATCTCCTTGCGTGAAAGCCGGGCTCCGCCCTTCAGGTTGATCCCCTTGATAATGCCCTGCTTATCGAGTACCGAGCGAAAAACCTTGAAGCTGGTGGAGGCGAAAACCTCTCCGAGATCGACCAGGTGCATCCCGAACCGGGTATCGGGAGCATCGAGACCATATTTGTCGAGAGCCTCGGCATAGGTGATCCGGGAATAAGGCGCTCCGGTATCGATACCATTGACCCCCTTGAAAACCGCATCGATCATGCCTTCGACCAGGCCGAGGATATCATCGGGCTCGACGAAGGAGAACTCCATGTCGATCTGGGTGAACTCGGGCTGGCGATCGGCCCGCAAATCCTCGTCGCGAAAACATTTGACGATCTGGAAATAGCGGTCGAAACCAGAAACCATCAGGAGCTGTTTGAAGAGCTGGGGCGACTGCGGCAGGGCGAAGAAATTGCCGGGATTGGTGCGCGACGGTACCAGGTAATCGCGGGCCCCTTCCGGGGTGCTCTTGGTCAGAACCGGGGTTTCGATCTCGAGAAATGCTTGTTCGTCGAGATAGTCGCGGATGATCTTGGTCACCCGGTGGCGGGTGATGATCGCCTCCTGCAGGGGCTGACGCCGGAGGTCGAGGTAGCGATATTGCAAACGCAGGTTCTCGCCGATCTCTTTGGTTTCATCGATCATGAAAGGCGGGGTTTTGGCCCGGTTGAGGATTTTGACCTCTTCCACCATGACCTCGATCTCGCCGGTTTTGAGATTGGGATTGACGGTGCCCTCAGGCCGGGGCACGACCTCACCCTCGACCTCGAGCACGAATTCCGAACGCAGGGTATGGGCCGTGGCGTGGGCCTGTGGCGCCTTTTCCGGGTTGAAAACCACCTGGGTCAGACCGTAACGATCGCGCAGGTCGATAAACACGACGCCGCCGTGATCGCGCCAGTTCTGAACCCAGCCTGAAAGTCTGACCCGGGAACCGACCGCGGCGGCACCAAGTTCGCCGCAGGTATGTGTCCGGTAGGCGGCGGCCAGCCGGCTTGCAGTATTATTTTCCATTTTCTCCTCGAATTATCTGTTTGAGACATCCTTGCGACAGGTCGTATTCCGACCGGTTCGCATTCGGTTTTCACTTGACTTTAGAAAAGCAATCCATTAAAAGCGGGGCCATCTTGCATGTCGGGATGTGGCTCAGCCTGGTAGAGCACTGCGTTCGGGACGCAGGGGTCGGAGGTTCAAATCCTCTCATCCCGAC
>JAADEO010000039.1 GCA_013153415.1 Deltaproteobacteria bacterium | reverse complement strand
ACATCGTCGGCGCTCAGACCGAGATCAGCCAGACTCACGACGTCAAGCGGCTTACGTTTGGCCTTCATGATCCCAGGCAGAGAAGGATAACGGACTTCGTTCAATCCCTTCTGGGCGCCGATCAGGGCCGGCAGGGAGAATTCGATATCCTCGCTGCCGCCATCGATTTCGCGGGTCGCCTTGGCTTTGCCGTCAGCGAAGCTGAAAGCGGTGACCACGTTGGCCTGGGGCAGATCGAGACGCTCGGCCAGCTGGGCCGGAACCTGGGCGGCACCATCGTCGACCGCTTCCTTACCGGTGAAAATAATGTCGAAGCCAGCCTCTTTTTCACTCAGAAGTTTGGCGAGAGCCACGGACACAGCCCGGGAATCGGCTTTGGCCAGAGCGGGATCATTGATCAGGACGGCCCGATCCGCGCCCATCGCCAGACAGTAACGCAGGGCTTCCTGAGCCTTGTCGCCGCCCACGGTAACGACCACGACTTCGCCGCCCTCTTTTTCTTTGGTACGGATCGCCTCTTCAACAGCAAACTCATCGTAAGGGTTGACAATCAGGTTGACCCCTTCATCGGAAATCTGACCATCGCCACCGATAACAATCTTGGCCTCGGTGTCAAAGGTCTGTTTGATACAGGCTACAATCTTCACAACAAATACCTCCTACATTAGTTCGTTTGGTTAAACAGCCTGAAGATCTCTTTCTCTAAATCAATTCAAGACATTATTGGCTATCACCAGGCGCATCACCTCGCTCGTGCCTTCATAAATCTCGGTAATCTTGGCATCCCGGAAGTAACGCTCCAGCGGATAATCGGTCGTATAACCATAACCCCCGAGAATCTGGATACCCTGGGTCGCCGCCTTCATCGCGGTTTCGGCCGCCATCAATTTGGCCATGGCCGCCGCCTGGCTGTAAGACTCGCCCTGATCCTTGAGATAGGCGGCCCGATGGGTCAGCAGCCGGGCAGCTTCATACTGAGTGGTGAGATCGGCAATCATCCACTGGATGGCCTGCAGCTTGGCGATCGGCTTGCCGAACTGGACCCGCTCCTTGGCATAGGCGGAGGCATCCTCGATCGCAGCCCGGGCGATACCCAGAGCCTGAGAGGCGATACCGATGCGCCCACCGTCAAGCGTCGTCAGCGCGACCCGGAAACCCTTGCCCATCTCGCCTAACAGGTTCTCCTTCGGGATCCGGCAGTCTTCGAAAACCAGCTCGGCGGTCGAACTGCCACGGATACCGAGTTTATCCTCAAGGGTTCCGACACTGAAACCGGGATTGTCGAGATCAACGATGAAAGCGCAGATACCGCGATGCCCCTTGCTCTTGTCGGTCTGGGCGATGAGAATGCAGTAATCGGCTTCATTGCCGTTGGTGATGAAGATCTTGCGACCATTGATAACCCACTCGTCACCATCGAGCACCGCCGTGGTCGAAAGATTGGCGGCATCGGATCCGGCGTTGGGCTCGGTCAGGCCGAGACAGCCGAGTTTGCGGCCGCTGGCCATATCCGCCAGATACTTTTTCTTCTGCTCCTCGGTCCCGAAGATCTTGACCGGTTCACAGGCCAGCGAGTTGTTGACCGACATGATGACTCCGGTCGCGGCACAGTGACGCGAGATCTCCTCGATGGCGATCGAGTAGCAGATATTGCTCATTCCGGAACCCTCATACTCCTCCGGGATACTGACTCCCATGAGACCGAGTTCACCCAGTTTTTTGACAATCTCCTTGGGGAACTTATGCTCCTTGTCGGTCTCCTTGGCCAGGGGCTTGATCTCTTTTTCGGCGAAGCCCCGGGTCATCTGGAGCATCATGCGCTCCTCTTCAGTATATTTGAATTCCATGGTAAAATTTTTCCTTATATCTATTTGGAGTAATCGTAGAAACCGCGCCCGGTTTTGCGGCCGAGGTAACCGGCGTCCACATATTTTTTGAGTAGCGGACAGGGCCGGTACTTGGAATCACCCAGACCTTCGTGCAGGACGTTGAGAATCGCCAGGCAGGTATCGAGACCGATGAGATCGGCCAGGGCCAGCGGACCCATGGGATGATTCATCCCGAGCTTCATGACATTATCGATATCCTCGGGCTTGCCGACTCCCTCGAAAAGACAGTATACCGCTTCGTTGATCATCGGCAACAAAATGCGATTGGCGATAAAACCGGGATAGTCATTGGCCTCGCAGGGGATCTTTCCGAGTTTTTCCGACAGCGCCATGACCAGGGAGAAAGTATCATCACTGGTGGCCAGGCCACGGATAACCTCGATCAACTTCATGACCGGCACCGGGTTCATGAAATGCATGCCGATAACCTTCTCCGGCCGTTTGGTGGCCGAAGCGATCCGGGTAATGGAAATCGACGAGGTATTGGAGGCGAGAATAGCATGAGCCGGGCAGATACCATCAAGCTGAGAAAAAATATCGAGCTTGATTTTCTCGTTCTCGGTCGCGGCTTCGACGACGATATCAACCCCGTTCATCGCAGCCAGCTCGGTCGTGGTTTTGATCCGGCCTAAAACCGCATCCATATCGGATTGCGAAATCTTACCTTTATCCAAAGCCCGCTGCAGGTTTTTCTTGATCACATTCAAACCACGCTGGACGAACTCCTCGGCGATATCGTGCATCACCACATCAAGACCGGCCTGGGCTGCCACCTGGGCGATGCCGTTACCCATCTGGCCGGCGCCAACTACCCCAAAAGTTTTGATCTCCATCGTTTCTCTCCTTATTTCACTACAACCATTCCGGCAAAAATCCGCTTAAACCCTTTCAACCACCATGGCCGCACCCTGGCCGCCGCCGATGCAGAGCGAAGCCAAGCCGAGGCGGGCATCGTTCTTTTCCAGCGCAGTCAACAGGGTGACCAGGATCCGGGCTCCGGAACAACCGATCGGATGGCCCAGCGAGATGCCGCTGCCGTAGATATTGACTTTATCCATATCGAGCTTGAGCTCGCGCACGCAGCCAATGGCCTGCGAGGCAAAAGCTTCATTTAATTCAAAATAATCGATCGCGTCAAGACTTAAATCGAGCCGCTGCATGAGCCGCCGGATGGCCGGTACCGGGCCCAGGCCCATATAGGCCGGATCAAGCCCGCCAGACTGGAAGCCCTTGATAACGGCCTTGATCTCCAAACCGAGTTCCTTGGCCTTTTCCGGGGTCATCAGCAGCAGGGCGGCAGCGGCGTCATTGATGCCGGAGGCGTTGCCGGCGGTCACAGTGCCGTCCTTCTTGAAGGCCGGCCGCAGTTTGCCCATTTTCTCGACGGTCGTGTCCATCGGCCGTTCGTCGGTGGTAAAAGCGATCGGATCTTTCTTGCGCTGGGGGATCATCACCGGTACAATCTCGTCGGCGAAAATACCGTCGGCAATCGCTTTGCGGGCCCGCTGGTGGCTCAATGCTCCGAGCTCATCCTGCTCGAGACGGGAGATGTTGTAGAGTTCGGCGATATTTTCGGCGGTCAGCCCCATGTGGTAGCCATAGAAGATCTCCCAGAGACCGTCATGAACCATGATATCGAGCAGCTCGGTGTTACCCATCCGGGCTCCCCAGCGACCCGCCGGCAGGGCGTAGGGGATCCGGCTCATGTTCTCCATGCCGCCGGCGACCACGACCTCAGCCTCACCCGAAGCAATCGCCTGGGCCGCCAGGGCCACGGCCTTGAGACCCGAGGCGCAAACCTTGTTGATAGTATAGCCGCCAGCCTGACGCGGCATCCCGGCCCGGATCATCGCCTGGCGGGCAACATTCTGACCCTGGGCGGCGCCGACGACATTACCCATAATCACTTCATCGACCGGAATCTCCTTGAGGGAGCTGTCCCAGTTGGCATACTTGGCTTCGACCTCGCACTCCTTGCCGGCCAAAGCATCGGGCCCGGCCGCCTTAACCGCATCCTCGACCACCGGCCGGCTGCCGACTTTTTCGAAAACGTTGCGAATGACGGTAGCTCCGAGATCGACCACCGGGATATCCTTCAGACTGCCGCCGTAGGTTCCGATCGCGGTCCGGACGGCGCTGACAATGGCTACTTCACGCATGGTTCACTCCTTCATGAATATTATAAATTTTCTGGATTTTATCACTGTAGGTTTTCGATCACCATCGATACCGCCTCGCCACCGCCAAGACAGAGGGAGGCCATGCCGTAGCGCTTGTCGAGCCGCTTCAGGGCATAGATCAGGGTGGTCAGCACCCGGGTCCCGGAACAACCGATGGGGTGGCCCAGAGCCACCGCTCCGCCATGGACGTTGACCCGTTCGGGATCGATGCCGAGTTCCTTGATGACCGCGACACACGAGGTGGCGAAAGCCTCGTTGATCTCGTACAAATCTATATCATCAATCTTCAAACCAGCCTTTTTAAGAACCTTGGGAATTGATTTGATCGGAGCCACCAGGACATCTTCGAGCGCCACCCCGGCTGCTCCCTGAGAGACGATCCGAGCCAGTGGTTTAAGACCGAGCTCGGCCGCTTTGGCAGCCGACATGACCAGACAACAGCTCGCACCATCACTGATCTTGGAGGCGTTGCCGGCGGTCACCAGACCATTGCGGTCGAATGCCGGCCGGAGTTTGGCCAGCTCTTCCATGGTGGCCCGACGGGGACCTTCATCCTCAACGAAATCATAGGGTTCGCCCTTGCGGGGAGTGATCCGGACCGGCATGATCTCATCCTTGAACCAGCCGTTCTCGATCGCCGCCAAAGCCTTTTCGTTGGACTTGACCGAATAGGCATCCATGGTCTCCCGGTCGACCGAGAACTTCTTGCTGACCAACTCGGCGGTGTAGCCCATGTGGTAATCGTTGACCACGTCCCAGAGACCGTCATGGACCATGGTGTCAACCAGGGCGCTGTTACCCATCCGCATTCCCGAACGAGCCCCGGGGGCATAGTAAGGAATGTTACTCATGCTCTCCATGCCGCCGGCGGCGATAATCTCGGCATCACCCGCCTTGATCGCCTGTTCGGCCAGCATCACCGTTTTCAGTCCCGAACCGCAGACCTTGTTGACGGTGATCGCCCCGCCCGCCATCGGCAGGCCGGCTTTGATCATCGCCTGGCGGCCGGGATTCTGACCGAGACCGGTGGGTACGACATTGCCCATGATAACTTCGTCGACCTGCTCTTTCTCGATCCCGGCCCGACGAATCGCTTCCTCGATAGCCAAGGCCCCGAGCTCAACCGCGCTGAACGAGGAAAGCCCGCCCTGAAAATTTCCGATCGCGGTACGTACCGCGCTGACAATTACCACATCCATGCTTTTTCTCCACTCATCCAGTTATCCATCATCTAACTCCCCGCCTAAACCCGGCCCGGCTCAAACCGGCAGGGCATCAGACCACTCCTTCACGGCGCAAGGCGGAAATCTCTTCCTCTTTCAGACCGAGACCCGCAAGTATCTCATCAGTATGCTCACCCAGCCCGGGAGCTGACCGATGAGTCGGCGGGCGCTGGCCATCAACCCGCGCCGCCGTATTGGTCTGCAACAGCCGGCGGCCACCGGCGGTCGTCATCTCCCAGAAGAGACCACGCTCCCGGAAATGGGGGTCGTCACAAACCTCGGCGAAGTTTTTTACCAACTCGCAACAGGTATCCCGGCCCTCCAGCAACTCCTGCCAGGCGGCCGCAGTACGTGATGCGAAAAGCTCGCGCAGCCGGGCCTTGAACTCCGGCTGGCGCTTAAGATCCTGATGATCACCTTCCAACAGATCTTCACAGCCGGCGGCCCGGCAGAAATTCTCCCAGAACTTCCGTTCCAGGGCTCCCAGGGCCATCTCGCGGCCGTCGGCGGTCCGGTAAATCGAGTAGCAGGCGAGCTGGCCGTTGAAAAAGGTCTGGTCCGGCCCCAAGCTGCGGCCCTCGGCATAATGGTAGGCCGAAAGCAGCGGCAGCAGGTTGACCAGACCGTCGGTCATCGAGATATCGAGAAAAGCTCCGCGCCCGCTTTTCAAAGCCCGGATGCAGCCGGCCAGCACGGCCCCGACCGCCTGCAGGGCGCCACCGGCGACATCGGCCACCTGGACCCCGGAAAGGCTGGAAATTTCGCGGGCCGCGGTGGTGCCGAGAATCCCGGTTTCGGCCTGGTAGTTGAGATCGTGGCCGGCCTTCTTCGCCTTGGGACCACTCTGGCCGTAACCGGTCAGCGAACAATAGACCAAGGCCGGGTTGATTCCGGCCAGGGTCCGATAGTCACACCCCAGAGAGGCCATGACCCCGGGGCGAAAACTTTCAAAAAGAACATCGGCCTCCGCCACCAGTTTATGGAGGAGACGGCGGCCGGAATCGGTTTTAAGATTTAAGGTCAGCGACCGCTTGTTGCGGTTGACTGCCAGAAAGAAGGCACTGGTACCATCGACCAGGGGCTCCCAGGAACGAAGGTAGTCACCGCCTTCCGGGGCTTCGATCTTGATCACGTCGGCACCGAAATCCGCCAACACCATAGTCGCATAGGGACCCGGCAGCAGGCGACTCAGATCGATTACCTTGAGCCCCTGCAGAAGATCGAAGGCCGGATTGTTCATTTCCCGGGCGGGGCGGGGACCGGCTGCACCTTTTTCAACACTTCCCCCTCCTCCACCAGTTTGACGAAGTGGCAGAGTTCGCAGCGGTCCTTGTTGCGCTCGGCCTTATGACATTCGCCGGCAAAACAACCCTGCATCCGGGGCCGGTTGGTGGGAATCGAGTACTTGTCGTGAGCCACCGGATAGTGGCAGACCAGACAACTGTCGATCTTTACCTTTTCGCTCTTGAAATGCTTTTTGTGCGAAATCTTGATGATCCGGGTCTTCTTGACCTTCTCGAGCTTGGGAATCTCGGGGTGACAACGCAGACAGTTGGCATTGATCATTTCCGGACCGCTGTTGAAATGAATCGGAATGATCTTGTCACGGTAATGGATGATCAGGTTGGTGTCATCCTCCGGAAAGGCTTCGAGATGTTTGGTATGACACTCGTAACAGGTCACCTGATCCGCGGGATGGGATTTGGACTCTTCCCACATCTGATGGATCACCGGGTGACACCCCTGACAGAGGCCGTCATCCTTATCGGTGTAACGAGCCACCGCGAAAAAACCCACCACCGTAGCCACAAGAATACCGATAATCAGACTGGTTTTCAGCCACACCGGCAGATCCTTGAAAAAACCGAGATCTATTTTCATACCAATTCACCCAAATGACGGTCTTTTAAAACCATCCCGAGACAAAATTTATTTAATTCAATCAAAACCAGAAACCGGAACTCTGGAACCGAAAACTACTCTTTCCGTACCTGCACCCGGGTATCGAATACGGTGGTTCCGGCCAGACGCTCGTCAAGCCGATTTTTCAGTATGCTGCGAACATTGACCCCGTTGCCCTGATCGTGCCACCAGATCGGCTCCTTCTTGTCCCAGGAATCGAGACGGAAAGAGAAGGGAGTAAAATGGATCGGCTTGTGAATCAGCAGGGCCCGGGTCATGGGATCGCTCTTGGCGATCGTCTTCCCTTGTGCCACCCTTCCCAGAGCTGTATGGCCCAGCCCGAAAGCGATGGCCACGCACTGGGGATGAATGGCTTGGGTGAGCCAGGCCTTGGTCACCACCGAGCCGGAATCGGTCTCGAGCCGGACCTCGTCACCTTCGGCAATCCCGAGCCGGGCTGCCCGCGACGGATGAATCCAGAGCGGATTGTCATGCCGCAGTTCGGCCAGGTACTTGCAGTTGGCGGTCTGATTGTCGAGCACATGCCAGCTATAGGGAATCAGACAGAAAGTACTGTTGCCTTTCCACTCCTCACGCTCGCCAAGCGGAACCAGATCAGCGAAAGTAGCGCTGATTTTGGTCTGTGGCACCGCCGGCCGCGAGGAGTAGACCTGAAAACCTTTTTCCCGCAGTTTCGCGAAGCTGATCCCGGCCCGAACAAAAGCCGGCTGCTTGAGAAACTCCTGGATGCGTTCTTCGACCCGCGGCGCGGCTTCGGCCTTGCCGCCACCCAGAATCTCTTTCAGTTCAAGAACGATCTGGTTGAACTCCCGGGCTTCGGCCACCGGTTTCCGCGGCGATTCGGAAAAAAGAATATCGAGGTTTTTGATTTTGGCCTGACGCAGCAGCAGGATCTCATCCTGGTAGCGGGACACCGGCTGCCGCAGGGAAAGTACCCGCTGGCCATCTGCGAGGGGCTGATCGAACAGACCCCAGCTTTCGAGTTCGGTAGCGACCGGCAGCACGAGGTCGGCATACTGGGTGGTCTCACTCAGATGGGTGTCGATCGCCAGGTGGAAAGGTATACGATTGGGATTACGCCAGAAAAACTGCTGTTCGCCGGCGTTGCAGGTGGTATAGACCGGATTGCAACCATAATTGATCACCGCCGGCTTTTCCCCGCTGACGGCAAACCATTCCAGAGTAACCACCTGGCGGTCCTGATCACCGGCCGCCGGCCCTGATACAGGTGCGGCCTGCCCCTCCTCTTCACTGAAGTAGCTGATTCCTCCCGGCCGCCCTAAGGCACCGATCAGGAGGTTGAGCAGTTCGATGGCCACCGCGCTGCGACGTCCGTCCGGGGCGTTCAGCAGTTCGTCGTCATAAATCACCATCGCCGGTTTACGGCGTACCAGTTCCCGGGCCAGCTGCTTGATATCGGCAACCTTCACCCCGATCGCGGGGCCGACTTTTTCGGGTGTGTAATCCTGCAGAACCCGCTTGAGATCATCGGCATTGAAGGTCTGGGCGGCCAAGGCCTTACGATCGAAAAGTCCCTTTTTGACAAGGTAGATCGACAGCGCCCGGGCGAGGTCGCCGTAATCGGCGGGATTGACCGGAATCCAGTGGTCGCTGCGCCCCCCGGTGTTGCTGAGCCGGCCGGCGACGGTCACCAGTTTGGCGCCGTTGTCGACTCGCCCCTTGATCAGCTGCTGCGTTTCACTCACCATTTCAGCGCTCCGGATATAGGGATCGGCGGCAAAATTGAGAATGAAGCGGGCATTGGCGAAATCGTAGCGACAGCCGGTTACTCCGTAAAGGTAGCGGCGCAGGCTCTTGAGCGGCCGGGCCGGGTCGTCCTCGACCACCAGGGCCTTGGGAAAGATTTTCTGGAGTTCACCGGCCAGCATCTCCCGGCGGCCGAACATCAGGGCCAGGCCGCTGCCTCCGTTTTCAACGTAAGGGGCCAGCTTCTCGGCAACTATTTTATAAGCCTCCGACCAGCTGATCTCGCGCCATTCCCCGGCGCCCCGCTTGCCGACCCGCACCCGCGGTTTGAGCAAGCGGTCGGGATCGTAGAGGCGATCGAGCTGACCGTAGGCTTTGGCGCAGAGCTTGCCGTGGTTGAGCGGATGCTCGGGGTTACCGTGCAGCATCACCACCCGGTCGCCCTCACGGTAGGAGATAAGGCCGCAACGGTTGGCGCAGAGGCTGCAGGTGGTGGGCCGGGGATTGCGGTATTTGCGCAGGGTCCTGGCCTGCTGACGGTTCCAGGGCTTGCGCTTCTGTTCCGCCAGTTTCAGGGGATTGGGCAGGGCCAGGGCGCCGCTTCCGACGGCTCCGAGTTTTATGAATTTTCTGCGATCAAGTTTCATCTTTTCTCACCTTAATAGAAGAACCGGTCTCAAACTGCCTGACAGAGGCAGTCGACTTGCTCGTCTCTACATCAGGGGCAGAACCTGCCCACCGTAGACGGTAACGATCCGCATCGCCAAGATACCCACCATATTCATCAGGGCGGCCACGGTCAGCCAGAAATAGCTGTTGCGGGTCTTCGGTACCATGACGATGATCATCGGAATGATCTTGCCGATCAGGTTTTCAACGATGACGAAGAAGAACGACATCTTGCCGAACATCATGAAATGGGCGACCTCCTTGCCTTCGAGCTTGGAGTAGAGAAGAACGCTGTAGTCGCAGAAGACCAGAAAGAGATCGACCACCAGGAGCCAGCCCAGGATCTTGGCGAGACTGACGACCAGGTCCTTGTTGATAACCTTCTCCTTGGTGAAGAAGCGGTCCCGGATCATGATCAGCAGGATCATCATCGAGATCCCCGAAACCATCGCCGAGAAGAGAAAGACGATCGGCATCAGGCCGGTGTTCCAGTAATCCCGGGCCACGCCCAGGGCCAGGATCCAGCCGGTATACCCATGCACGGCCAAGGCCATGGGAATCCCGATCAGGCCGAAGATCTTGGTCATCTTCATGTTACCCTTGAACATGAAGATCCCGTAGATGATCGAGTTGACGGGATAGAGCATCAACAGGAAGGCGCCGTAGGACATCGCCGAAACCGGGTTGAAATAGACGAAATGGTTCCAGACCGACTTGATCGGCCAGCCCACCTGCATCAGCAGAAACTGCGGCGCCAAGAGCAGCAGCAGGACCGCGGCCACCACCCCCATCTTACTGGCAGGCTTGTACTTGGTCATGCCGAAACCATAGGAGAGGGTAGAGATCATGAAGGACCCGGCGCTCAGGCCCGTACAATAGAAGTAGTACGAAATCAGAAACGCCAGCGTGGTCTGATATTGTACATCAAAGACTACTTTTCCCATATCAGTTCAGCCTCCCGCTTAATCTCCAGCGTCGCCGGATCGAGACTAATGTAGTAGACCCGGGGCCCGGTTCCCATCTCCGGTTTCAGGGTCGCCACCGCCCGGGTCGCAACCAGTTTGGATACTTCGCTCTCGGGGTCGTTGAGATCACCGAAAACCCGGGCGCTGTTGGGACAGGCCTCCACGCAACTGGGCTGGAGCCCGGCATCAACCCGGTTATGGCAGAAATCACACTTGTCGATCATTCCCTTCAAGGGATGAATATATCTGACCTCGTAGGGACAGGCCGACATGCAGTAGCGGCAGCCGACGCAGAGATGGGGGTCGACCAGGACGATCCCGTCCTCGCGCTGCCAGGCCGCCTTGACCGGGCAGACCTTGCAGCAGATCGGATCTTCGCAGTGGTTACAGAGGGTCGGCCGGAAAGCCCGGACCACGTTGGGATAGCGCCCCTTCTCGATTTCCTTGACCCAGCTGCGCCAGATTCCCAGTGGAACATCATTTTCTATTTTGCAGGCTATCTCGCAGGTATGACAGCCGACGCAGCGATCGAGATCGATGACCATTCCCCAGCGGGGCAGGTCCCGGCTCTTATCTTTTTCATTCTTATGCGAATTGGACATGGTTACTATTCCTCGCCCCCTTCCTTGCGATAGTATGCGGCCGCAGATTTCAGGACATAATAGAACAGCCACAGCCCGGCTCCGGCCACCAACAGCAGCAGCATCAGACCGTAGAAATTACGCATGCACCAGACCGGATACTGGTTCTCATAATCGGGATAGAGATGAAACGGCCCCAGACCGGCCAGGGAAACACCTTTAACCTTTTTCGATGAATCGTGACAACGGCTGCAGGGCGCGTCGTTGATCTTCAGACCATGAACCGCCGTACCCTGATGACAATCGATGCAGTTGCCGCGGTCGTAATCATAGCTCATGTCGCCCTTGCGATGGGCCTCCAGGCGAAAAGCAGCCATTTTCTCGAGCAGGGTGTCGAGCTTGCGCTCCTTATGACAGGCACTGCAGGTCTCGACCAGATTTTTGCGATTGACGCTCGAGCGCAGATCCCGTTTGCCGAAAATGTAGTGACGGGTGTGACAGTTATAACAGTTTGGAGCGTCTTTTTTACCGGCCAGAAAGGCTTTGCCGTGCTTGCTCTTTTTATAATAACTGTCGCCTACCAGCTTACGCTTGGGCATGCGGACGCCTTTTTTCTTGAGGCGCTCCCGGGCACCGTAGGGATAGAGCCCCTCGATCTTCGAATGACAGGCCAGGCAGTTGACTTTTTTGAAGCCGCTGCGACAATGACGGCTGGCGGCGGCATCCTCATGGCAGTCGATGCACTCGAGTTTCTTGCCGTGCTTGGTTTGTTTGAAAAGTTCATAATCGACATAGAGCCGGGCCGCGGAACCATCAAGCCGACCGGCGGCCAGATGTTTCTCCTTATGACACTTGATACACTCCTCGTTGGTCCGGGGCTTTATTTTCTCCGGTGGAATCGGCAGCAAGCCATCCGCCGCGAGCGATGGTTTGTCGACCGCAGCCTCACCATGTCCACCACCATGAACAGCGGCGTGAAGGACCGGGGTGCACAGCAGCAGCCCCGGCAAAAGCAGCAGCGCCAGTAATCGTGAACCACCGCCGAGAACCTGTTTCAACCTCATTCTATGCATCCCCAACCTCCAGGGCTTCAGCCACCAGTTCAACCACATCCTTGACCTTGACATCCTCTTCGCGATTATGGAATTTCAGACCATCCTCAAACATCACCATGCAGAAAGGACAGGCGGTAACCGCAATCTCGGGATCCTTTTCCAGGGCCTGACCGACCCGGTTGTCATTGATCTTGGACCCCAAAGTCTCCTCCATCCACATCCGGCCACCACCAGCTCCACAGCAGAAACCGCGCTTGTGGTGGCGATCCATCTCGACCAGCTCAATCCCCGGCACTTCCCTGAGCACCGAGCGCGGAGCCTCGTAGACCTCGTTGTAACGCCCGAGATAACAGGAGTCGTGATAAACCGCCTTGGCCGCCCAGGGACGCTTGAGCTTCAGCCGTCCCTCGTTGATGAGCTTGGCGATATACTCGGTATGGTGCATGACGTTGTAATCACCACCCAACTGTTTGTAATCCTTCTTCAGGGTATTGTAACCGTGCGGGCACATGACCACGATGTCCTTGACTCCGTAGCCGTTCATGGTCTCGATATTCTCCATAGCCAGCATCTGGTAGAGATATTCATTACCCATCTTGCGGGCCGAATCGCCGCAACACTTCTCTTCGGGACCGAGGATCGAAAAAGAGACGCCGGCCGCTTTGAGGACCTTGACCAGGGCGGTCGAGACTTTTTTGTAACGGTCATCGAAGGAACCGGAACAACCGACCCAGAACAGCAATTCAACATCGCTGTTTTCGGCCATCGTCGTCACTCCGAGCTCCTTGGCCCAGTTGCCGCGGTCGGCCCAGCCGATGCCCCAGGGGTTGGAGTTGTTCTCGAAATTCTTGAAGACGGTCTGGACTTCGGAGGGGAAGCTGCTCTCCATCAGGACCAGGTTGCGCCGGAGATCGACCACCTTGTCGATATGCTCGACAAACATCGGGCAGACCTCCATGCAGGCCCGACAGGTGGTGCAGGACCAGATCTGATCTTCCGTCAGATAACCACCGATCAGGGTTTTCTCCTCATCCGGCAGCCCCCAGGTGATATCTTCACCGGCAGCTTTGCACTTTCTGATGATATCGGCCTTGTCGTAGAGACACTGGCGGATATCCTGAACCAGCTGCTTCGGTGTCAGAGGTTTATCGGTAAGGTAGGCCGGGCAGTTGTCCTGGCAGCGGCCGCAACGGATACAGGCATCGGAATCCATCAGCTGTTTCCAGGTGAACTGATGAACGTGGGCGACCCCGAAGGTTTCGGAATTCTCGATATCGAGAAGACTGACCACACCTTTAGGCTGGTCCGAGCGCCAGTAATTGTTGAGAATACCGGAAATCACATGAAAAAGCTTGTTATAGGGCATGGTCCCGATCAACAGGATGATGGCATAGAAATGGATGCGCCAGACTGTACCGATAGCTCCGGCACAGGTTTTGGGACCGAGATGGGAGAAAATGGAACCGAACAGGGAACCGAGCGGCGCCGTCCAGGAAACCCCGCCGGGATGAACCACCGCCAGGCGCAGTCCCTCGACCATAAAACCGCTGATAAAGATGAAAAGCAGCCAGAGCAGCAGAACCAGGTCCTCGCTGCCGCGCTCATCCAGGCGTTTGGGTTTGAGACCGTAACGCCGGAAAAGGGCCATCAGCAGACCGACAATGGCCAGGCCACCGATAGTATCGAGAATCAGGGAAATTCCTCCGGCTGTGGACGGGGCTAGGGCCGGAAGATGAGCCTGGACGAAAACCACGAAAACGAACGGCACCATGAAACCGAAGAAGAGGAAAAAGTGCATCCATCCGGGCCAGGCCTCCTCCAGAATCCGGTCGTGTCCGACCACAGATCCGAACATCACGGCAAAACGCCGGCCGGCGCTCCCTTGGCGAATCTCAGGCTCACCTACCCGCCAACGCGCAATCTTCCTGGCACTGCCGTACAACAACAACACCAGACTCAAGCCGATTACCAATAGATCAAGTGAATTCAGCATAGTCTCTCTTTCCCCGCTCCCGGTTCAAACCGGCAACCTCACAACACTTATCTTATAAAAAAATTAACAACCGGATGAATGATTCCAGAGATTCCTCTCCAGCGGTTTTCGTTTCTGCAGGTCTCGATGTCTTCCGATCTTCAACCGTCATTTCCAGGAACTGCTCGACCGTTCTCCCGGCGCCGCAAAGCCGGAACCAGTAATCCCGGAGGAAATAACCCAATGTTTCCGGGCAAAATGAATGAGCGCTCACCAAAAGACAGGGGAGCTTGTTAACATATGCACTATGTTCTTGTCAAGCTTCTAATTGTATACAGCATAATAAAAATTTTATCCCGGCAACGACCAGGACTCCCGCTCCCGCTCCCGGGACCCTAGCAAAAAGAAAGCCACTTCACCAAGAAAATCCATTTACCGCCCGTACAGTTTATAAAACCGCTTTTCCTTTACTGAAAGCCGCAAAACACCTAACCCGGAATCATTTTTCCCGTTCAAGGATCGGCAATAAAAAAACGGCAAACGGTTAAAATTCCCCACCAGCGATAAAAAAAGGGCGCCGGCCTGATGCCGACGCCCCCATCTGCAACCGTCATGAACCCGACCCGACCAGCGATATCAGCCGACCCGCTGCTCAAGCTTGAAACGCTGGACGATCGTCCGCAAACCATCACCCAGCCGTTTGAGATTATCGGCGCACTCGTTGACATCGCTGCTGCTATGCGAAAGATCTCCGGCCACCGCGCTGACCTCGGCGATATCGTTGGAGATCTCGCCCGCGACCGTGGTGCTCTGGGCGATATTGTCATTGATCTCGGCCAGCCCCTGGGAAGCCTGAGCGATACTGCCCGCAATTTCACGAGTGGTAACCGACTGCTCCTCGATCGCCGCCGCGACAGAAGTTACCAGTTCGTTAACCTCCTCGATGACCCCGGTGACCTCGCGAATCTCTTCCACCGTGGTACCGGTGGATTTCTGGATCTCGACAATGATCCGCCGGATATCCTGGGTCGCGTCCGCGGTCTGACGGGCCAGCTCCTTGATCTCGTTGGCCACCACGGCAAACCCCTTGCCGGCCTCACCGGCCCGGGCCGCCTCGATGGTGGCATTGAGGGCCAGCAGGTTGGTCTGTTCGGAGATATCGTTGATCACCGCCGTCACCTTGCCAACCTCCTGGGCGGCCCGGCCCAGTTCATCGATCTTGTCAGCCGCCTGGCGTACCCGGCCGACCGCGGTTTCACTGATGGAACGGGTTTTTTCGGTACTTTGAGCGATTTCCGAAACCGTCGAGGTCATCTCCTCGGTCGCCGCCGCCACCATGTTGATATTTTCAGTCGTGCTGCCCGTGGCCCCGGCCACCGAATTCATGTTGACGCTCATCTCTTCAGCGGCCGCGGCAACAGCGTTGCTTTTCTCTGAAGCATTGCCGGCGGCCTCACCCAATCGTTCGGAAAGCGTGGAAAGTTCATTCGAGGCTGAAGCCAGATTTTCGACACCACCATAAATATCTCCGGCGATCTCGGTGAGTCCCTGCTTCATCTCACCGAGCGAGGCCAGCATGCTGCCCTCTCGGGCACCGCTGGCATCGATCTCCACGGTCAGGTCGCCGGCGGCGATCTTCTGCAGGGCCTCACTCATGTTTTCGACCTCGCCCCCGACAATCCGGGCAAAAGCGGCCCGCACCCAGAAGATAACAATCAGGGCCACTAAAATAGCGATTACAGTCATCGCCAACACCACTTTGGTCACCGTTGAAACCACCTCCTGCGAAGCCTCATTATTGACCTCCTCGATTTTTTCCAAGCGGCTCTCGAGCTGATGGAAAAGCCCGAGCAGTTTATGCAGGGCCGGCTGGGTCTCCTCGCGAAAATCATCCTTGGCCCCATCGAGATCCTCGGCCTCGATCAGATTTTCGTTGATCATCTCAATCGAGTTATGAAAATCGTGATGAGGGACCTCGAACTGCTTGAGCAGCGGTGCCAATTCGGG
>JAADEO010000222.1 GCA_013153415.1 Deltaproteobacteria bacterium | reverse complement strand
AAATCTATGAGCAACGGCAAATTCAGTGCTTTTATTCTCGGTCTATTCATCTTCTGCGGCCTGGCGACGCTGGGCTGGCTGGCCGGAGACGCCGCGCTCAAGGTCAAGAGCATGGAGCGCACGGTCCGGGTCAAAGGACTTTCCGAACATGAATTCCCGGCCGATATCGTCATCTGGCCGATCCGTTTCATCGCCGCCGACAACAATCTCCAAAACCTCTACCTGACTATCGAGGCCAACACCGCGAAGATCGAAAGATTCCTGAAAAAACACGGCATCAAGGAGAGCGACATCTCCACCAATCCCCCGGCGGTCACCGACAAGAAGGCCCAGAGCTACGGTGACGGCCAGCGTATCGCTTTCCGCTACAGTGCCACCCAGACGATCACCGTCTATTCCCACGACATCAAGCTCGTCCGTCTGGCAATGCGTGACCTGGGCGAACTGGGCAAACAGGGCATCGCCTTCAGCAGCGAGGATTACGAGGCCCGGCCGGAATATATCTTCACCCGGCTCAACGAGGTCAAACCCCGGATGATCGAGGAAGCGACCCGCAAGGCCCGGGACGTGGCTCTCAAGTTCGCGGCGGATTCGCAAAGCAAACTGGGCAAGATCAAGCGCGCCTCCCAGGGCCAGTTCAGCATCTCCTCCCGGGACCAGAGCACTCCCTACATCAAACGGGTCCGGGTGGTCTCGACGGTTGAATACTATCTCTCCGACTAGACGAAAACCGCTAATCGTGATCGGCGCCGGCGCCGCCGGCATGCTGGCCGCCGGTTTCGCGGCCCGGGCCGGAGCCCGGGTGCTGCTGCTGGAAAAAATGAAAACCAGCGGCCGCAAACTGGCGATCACCGGCAAAGGCCGCTGCAACCTCACCAACACAGCGGGAATCGAGGATTTTCTCGCCCGTTTCGGCCGTAACGGCCGGTTTCTGCGCCAGGCCTTGCAGGATTTCGGGCCGGAAGCGCTGCGTGATTTTTTCACCGGGCTCGGACTCGAGACCGTTGTCGAGCGCGGCGGCCGGGTCTTTCCCGCCGGCGGCCGCGCCCCGGACGTGGTCAAAATCCTGCGCTCCTGGCTGCGCCGGGAAAAAGTCGAGGTTCGGCTCGCCAACCGGGTCCACGGTTTCGAAATTCGCAATTCCCGAATTGCCGGGGTTGAAACTGGTAACGGAACGCTTCCGGCCGGGGCCGTGATTCTGGCCTGCGGCGGCGCTTCCTACCCGGCCACCGGTTCGGACGGCGACGGTTTCCGACTGGCGGCGGATCTCGGCCATCGCATCATTCCACCACGGCCGGCCCTGGTTCCTCTGATCGTTAAAAATCCCCTTTCACCCAATCCCGCCGGGCTCAACCTGCGCAACGTCGGCATCGAGTTGCTGGTCAACCGCAAAAAAGTCCGCCGTCTGCTGGGCGAGCTGACTTTCAACGAAGACGGTCTCGGCGGCCCGACGATCCTGACCCTCAGCGGCCGCGCCGTCGATGCCCTGGAACAGCATGACGAAGTCGCCATCCGCATCGATCTCAAACCGGCCCTCGATGAACAAGAGCTCGACCGGCGTCTGCAGAAGGATCTGCGTCAACGGGGCCGGGAAGAGATCGCCTCGATCCTGCGCGGACTGCTGCCCCGGGAATTGGTACCATGCGCCCTGATAGCCTGTCGCATCGATCGCCGACAACCGGGTTGCGAAATAACTGCCGCCGAACGCAGACGGTTGCGACACTGGCTCAAGAACCTCACTTTTGAGATCACCGCTTCCCGACCGCTTGCCGAAGCCATCATCACCGCCGGAGGGGTCAGTCTCAAGGAAGTCAACCCCCGGACCATGGCCTCCCGCCTGGTCGACAACCTCTTTTTCGCCGGCGAAATCCTCGACCTCCAGGCCGATACCGGCGGTTACAATCTCCAGGCCGCTTTCGCTACCGGCAAACTTGCCGGACAGTCTGCCGCAACTTTTATAAAATCATAATTTACCCTTTATTAACATAGACTTAACATAAACTTCAGATGGGTTCATTCCCCGACACCAAGAATGAGTTAGTCCTTGACAAAACATTGTTTTCATATTACCCATACCGGGAGAGATGAAAATAAAACAACCCTGCTCCTCAGCGAGCGAAGAGACCTAGGGAGGAAGTATGAAAGTATCGAAAATCAGAAATTTCTTTTTCATGATCGCGGCCCTGCTGGCCGGCATTCTGCTGGTCGGCTGCGCCGGCGGTGGCACCAAAGTCGCAAACCTCAAGTGCCAGGGCGACATCGAGTGGCAGGTCTGCAAGGTTGCCGAGGTTACCTCGTTCGCCTGCGAAATCGGCAAGGTCAAGAAAAAACCGGCTCTGATCTACACCGTATCGATCAAGAACATCGACAGTAAACCGCATCGTTACCGTCTCAACATCTTCCTTCTTGACCAGGACAAAGCCGTCGGCCACCTGGTACCACGCAAGGGCAAACCGCCGGTGGTCAAACCGGGAGCCACCGCCACCGTCAAGGTGCCCTTCTTCAAAACCACCGAAAAATCGAAAAAGATGCTGGTCATTGTAAAAACCATCGGCGAATAGCGAAAAACCACAGACGATTCAATTACTTCGACAAAATATAGAAGGAGCATAAAAAAATGAAGAAAACAGTTTTTTCCCTGGTAATTCTAGCGGTTATCGGCTTGGTTTTCAGTTTCGCCAGCGGTTCGGCCGAAGCCCGGACCCAGTTCGTCTCGATCGGCACCGGCGGCACCGGTGGCGTCTATTACCCCTACGGCGGCGGCGTGGCCGAGATCTGGAGCAAGAAGGTCGACGGCGTCAAGGCGGTGGCCGAGGTCACCGGAGCTTCGGTCGAGAACACCAAGCTCTGCAGCAAGGGTGAAACCCTGTTCGGCGAAATCATGAGCGACGTCGCCTACCAGGCCTATACCGGCACCGGCAAATTCAAGGGCAAACCCCAGAAGATCCTGGGCATGTTCGTGATGTATCCCAACGTCTACCACGTCGTCACCCGGGCCGATTCCGGGGTCAACTCGCTGTCCGACCTCAAAGGTAAAAAGGTTTCCGTGGGAGCTCCGGGTTCCGGAACCGAGTTCATGACCAACCTGATCCTTGAAGGAGCCCTCGGCATCTCCTACAAATCTTTCAAGGTCTTCCGGCTCTCCTTCAACGAAAACGCCAACGCCCTGAAAGACAATTCGATCGATGTCGGCATCTGGTGCGTGGCCCCGCCGACCTCCTCGATCATGGACCTGGCCACCACCCACAAGATCAAGATCATCCCCTTCTCCAAAGAGGAGATCGCCAAGGTCACCTCCAAGTATCCCTTCTACTCCGGCTACACCCTGCCGGCCGGGGTCTACAAGGGCCAGGACAAGCCGGTCTACACGGCTTCAGTCTGGAACACCTTCATCTGCAACGCCGATCTCGATGAGGAACTGGTTTACAAGCTGACCAAGGCGGTTTTCGAAAATCAGGATTTCCTGATCAAGATCCACCATTTCGCCAAATATACGACTCCGGAAAACGCGATCAAGTATTCGGCCATCCCTCTCCATCCCGGAGCTGCGAAATACATTCGGGAACAGGGCATCAAAATTCCGGAACGGCTGATCGCCAAATAACCGGACCGCTCCGCA
>JAADEO010000189.1 GCA_013153415.1 Deltaproteobacteria bacterium | reverse complement strand
CAGGCGACCTCGGCGATCCACGCCAAAGAGGCATTTCTCTGCGTCGGCCGGACGATTGCGGCCTCCGGACTGGTGGCCGTGCCTTACCACGACAACGTGCCCTCCTTCGGCGAATGGGGCTGGTGGATCGGCGGCCGGGCGGAAAGCTGGAGTCCGGAAAAGATCAAGCGACTCCTACGGAAGATAAATAAGATTCCGGTTTCCACCCGCTACCTGACTCCGGAGCTGATCCGGGCCGGGCTCGAGTTCGGCAAAAACCAGCTTAGAAGCGAAGAAAAAGAGATAAACACCCTTGTGAATCATGCGATTTTCACGTATTATCTACAGGGTTGGCAATCTGGATATTAATTCCATTCTGATGGAGTCATGCTATGAATGAAAAGATTTTCAAAACTCTGGCGGTAGTATTTTTCGCCCTGGTCGCCATCTCCTTTTTCTGGCCTTCGGCGGGGGAGAAGAACTACAACGTCAATGTTCAGACCGTAAGTTACGCCGCCGACGGCCTCGATCTCTCGGCCATCGGCTCATTGCTCAAAAAGGCCAAGGACGCGGCCGAACTCGAACGCCTGCTCAACGACCCCGCAACCGGCATCAACAACCTCGATCTCAACGAGGACGGCAAAGTCGACTTCATCAAGGTCACCGAGTTCGGCGAGGGTGAAACCCGGGGGTTCTCCCTGACTGTCGAACCGGAAAAGGGCGAGGTTCAGGAGGTCGCCACCATCACCATCGAGAAGGCCGGTGACAAAGCCAATGTCGAGGTCCGCGGCAACGAGCAGATCTACGGCCCCCAGCACATCTACCACAACTCTTTCGGCCTCACCGACATGCTCCTGCTCTACTGGCTCTTCCGACCCCACCCCTTCTACATGTCGCCCTGGGGCTACGGCCACTACCCCAGCTACTACCATACTTACGCCCCGGTCTCCCCCCGGCAGTACCAGCGCCGGGTTGCCAGCCACCGGAATCTCAAACGAACCTCGAAATCCACCATCAAGAACCGGGTCAAATCACCTTATGCCGGCCGGGCCGCGGCCCGGGGCGTCAAGGCACCGCTGAAACATCCGACTGCCTCCCAGAAGAGTTTCCAGAAACGCAACCCCTCGAAACAACTGCGACGCGGTGGTTTCGGCCGCTCGAGCCGACCCTCGCGCCCCTCGGTCCGCCGCAGCAGCGGTTTCGGCCGCTCGGGCTCGCGTTTCGGCGGCAAGTGATCCGGGTTCATCAAAGTTAAACACCATACCCGACGAGGTATCTGCCATGTTCAATTTTCTCTCTTTCAAACCGATAGTCGATCTTATCCAGCCAGTGGCGGCAACTTATCTGCTGGCAGTCCTGGTCATCATGGTTATCGGCAAATTTCTGCACGACGTCTGCACCGACTATAACCTCGATGAAGAACTGACCTCACTTGACAACAAGGCCGTAGCCCTGTCGACCACAGGTTTTCTTTTCGGTCTCGGCCTGATTCTCTGGGGCGTCGTCACTCCAGCCCCGGGCGAGGCCCCGATCACCGGTTTCTGGAGCCTGGTCGGTGATCTCATCGCCACCTTCTTCTGGGGCCTGATCGGTATCGGTCTGCTCGAAATCGCCAATTTCCTCAACAACCGCTACCTTCTGCCCCATTTCAACAACCGCAAGGAGATCATCGAAGATCGCAACCTCGGCACCGGGGTGGTCGAAGGCTGCACCTTCATCGCTTCCGGCATCATCATCAAAACGGTATTGAGCGGTTCGAGTTCCGGCTTTATTGTCGATCTGATCGGCACCTTCTTCTGGTTTGCCATCGGCCAGATCGCCTTTATCGTTTTCGGACTGCTCTACCAGAAGCTGAGCACATTCGACCTGCACGCCGAGATCGAACAGGATAACCCCGCCGCCGGAGTCGCCTTCGGCCTCAACCTGCTGGCCGTAGGCCTGCTGATCGCCGATTACATCGCCGCCTACGATTCCCTGCCGGGCCTGATAGTCTGGATTCCGATCAGCTTCTTCATGCTGATCACCGGCCGCTACATCGCCGACAAGATGCTCCTGCCCGGGGTCCGGCTCGATGACGAGATCAGCCAGGACCGCAACTGGGGTGCGGCCCTGATCGAGGGCGGCCTGTCGGTGGTCATCGCCCTGGTCGTCGGCAGTCTGTTTTTCGGATAGGACAAGGACTCGATCATGCCGCAACCACCCAAACTGCCCTACACGCTCGATGAAGAGAAAAAACACGAGTTCGCCCGGCTCTACCTGCTCGACTACATGATCGAGGAGGAACCGGAAATCTCGATCATGCTGGATGAGCACAACGAAGATCTGGAACCGCTCTTCGAAGAACTGATGGCCCGGGAACTGATCGAGATCGACAAATCCCAATGCTACCGGGTCAGCAAAAAAGGGGTCGACCGGCATCGTCGTTTTCTCAAGCGCTACCGGGAGATGATGGCGATCAATGACATCTTCTGCGCCGTCGATCTCGCCACCGGCGAATTCGCCTTCAGCTACTACGACGACTACCCCGACCGCCGCTCCTGGGAGAACTTTCTCAGCCAACCGCGCTGGGATGACCTCAGGATCGCGGTGGCCGAGTACCTGGGCGAGGACCCTATCGAACTGGTCTTCATGAGTTTCATCAATGAAAAACGTTTCGGGCGGGACGCAAACGGCAAGTGGCAGTTCGACCTGCTGCTCGGCACCATCTGGGACGAAATCCTGGAGATCTGCAATACGGCCATCCATTGGCCCGATCTCGGCTACGAGGACGATGAAGGTTTCGTGCCGGCCGAAGACGTAATCGAAGACATCATCGCCCAGGGCAATGCCCTGCGGCAAAGACTGACGGGGTAAAAACCGGAAAAAGTGCCGATCCTGCAGCAAATATTAAAACTTCTGAAACTTCACCATCTTCTGCGGTTACGGCTGTTCCAGGGCTTTACCCTGGCCCTGGTCCTCAATCTCGTTTTCGGCCTGCTTTTCTACCTCGCCGAACACCCGGTACAGCCGCAGCTTTCCATCGGCGACGGCATCTGGTGGGCGATGGTGACCATGACCACGGTCGGTTACGGAGATCTGAGTCCCCAGACTCTTGCCGGCCGTTTCCTCGTCGCCTACCCCTGCATGCTGTTCGGCATCGCCATCATCGGCTACCTGCTGGGGCTGGCGGCAGAGAATTTTTTCGAACGGATTTCAAAAAAGAAAAGAGGACTCGTGCAGATCAAATACAGCGGCCACGTCATCATCTGCAATTTCAGCAGCACCGGCAAGCTCCTCAGGCTGAGCGGTGAACTCAAGCTGCACCCGCTCTACCAGGAGGCCCGTTTCGTCATCATCTGCGATTCTATCACGGAATTGCCCGGTGAGCTCTCCCCCCACGAATTCGCTTTCGTCTACGGCAACCCCACCAGTGAAAAGGTTCTGGAACGGGCCAACATCGGGGAAGCGGCCGGAGTTTTCATCCTCGCCCACGATCCGGCCAATTCCGACGTCGATGCCGTGACCTTCGCCATCGCCTCGGTCATCGACAACCTGCGCCAGACCCGGAGCTACCGTTTCAAAATGGTCGCCGAGCTGATCCATAAAGAAAACCTGGAACTGCTGAGCAAGGCCCATCCCGACGGTTTCGTCGCCCCCGAAGGCCT
>JAADEO010000208.1 GCA_013153415.1 Deltaproteobacteria bacterium | reverse complement strand
CCTTGTTGGTTTCATTGACCAACTGCTCGAGACTGTCGGTATAATGTTGATCTGTCAGCAACAGGGTCTCTTTGCTGCTCAGATCCTCGATGAAAGCGAGAACGTGGACGCTGGCGTCGAAGAACTCGCCCCGCAGGCTGGTGATGTGCAGGGAGAGCTGGCTGTCGCGATTGTCGTGTTGGGATAACGGCAGGGAAAACTGCAGGGTGATGGCATTACGCTTGTTGTTTAGCAGCTCCTGCCAGTTCTTGGTGAAGTTCTTCTGGTCGGCGTTTTCCGAGATGATCGTGTACAGATTGTCGCCCGCCGCTTTGCACTGAAGCAGAAAGGTCGCCAGATTGTTGGCGAAGGTGATCTCTCCGTCGGCCCGGCAGACCACAATCCCGTAAGGCGCCTGATCGAGAATCGCGCCACAGAGTCCGGGCGGCGGCAGGTCGGGGCGGTTGTTCGGGGCCGATTTCATGATTGGATTTTCTTCTTTTTTAGAGTAAGATCAGCTATATCCATATATCAGCTTATAACGGGTTGTGGTTGAAATGGCAAGAATTTGTTGGCACCGGAAAACGGTGATCTGAGTGGGGAGGAGGAGATGACGCAGCAGCGGAAATCGGATTCTGAAGTCGCGCAGGCAGTCGATAACGGGGAAAAGATTGCAGGGTATTACAAGGAGCATGTCAAGATTTCCCTGGGAACCGGGGCGACCAAACGGGCGACGACCGGGGAGAATGTCTTTTACGCCGAGGAACTGCCCAGCGGGGAGATCAAACTCAGTCTCCTGAATATGGCCGGGCAACCGACCAACATCACCGAGGTGGTTGATCGGGAGGAGTTCTTCCAGCGCTGTACCCCGAAGCCGGATTTTGTGCCCCCGTCCGAGAAGTCATCTTCCAAGATAAACAAGCTCAAGGAGCAGGCCGACCGCCACGCCTCCCAGGGCAATCTGCACCTGCGGCGCAAAGAGTACAACAGCGCCGAGTTCGAATTCAACCGTTCCCTGAAACTCGATGAAGAGCATGTTCGCGCCAACTACGGTCTCGCCAAGCTCCATCTCGAAAAAGGCGAGGAGGAAGAGGCCCGCCGGGTGCTGGACCGGCTGACCCATATCGAAGCTCTTTTCGAGGAGGAGAACAAGCATATCTTCAACGAGTTCGGGATCGATCTCCGGAAGATGAAAATGTACCAGCAGGCCTTGGACAGCTATACCAAGGCTCTGGAGATCAACCCCGATGACCCGATTCTGAATTTCAATAAGGCTCGGGCCCTGATCGATCTGAAAAGGTTCGAAGAGGCTCTGACCCACCTGGAACGGGCTCTGGAGCTTAAAAAGGATTTCCCCGAGGCTTTACAGATCGCCCGCCTCCTGAGAAGCAAACTGCGCCAACCGAAAGAGTCCTCAGCCCAGTGACTGCGCCAATGACTGCGGTGGATATCCCGGAACAGGAATTTCACTATACCGGTCCACCCTGCCGCCTGGATCATTTCCTGAGCCGTCATCTTAACGATATCTCCCGCAGCCGGCTCCAGGACCTGGTGCGAAAAGGCGCCGTTCTGGTCAACGACGGCGAGGTGAAAACCTCCTATCGCCTGAAAGAGGGCGATCTGGTTAGGGTAACCATTCCCGCTCCCGAACCTCTTGACCTACCGGCCCAGGATCTCCCCCTTGAGGTTGTTTATGAAGATTCTCACCTGATCGTGGTCGACAAGGAAGCCGGGATGGTGGTCCATCCGGCCGCCGGTCATTACGACGGTACTCTGGTCAACGCCCTGCTGTTTCATTGCGGAGATCTGGCCGGGATCGGCGGGGTGCAACGGCCGGGCATTGTTCATCGCCTCGACCAGGATACTTCGGGACTGCTGGTCGTGGCCAAGGATGATTTCACTCACCAGGGGCTCGCGGCCCAGTTCAAGGAGCACAGCATTACCCGCCAGTATACGGCTCTGGCCTACGGGCGTCTGTTGCCGGTCAGCGGCAGTTTTGTTTCTGAGATCGGACGCCATCCGCGCCAGCGCAAGAAAATGGCCTCCGTTCCTTCTGGCGGCAAGCCGGCCCGGACCAATTACCGGGTGCTGCGATATTTCCCGCGGGCCGCCTGTTCGCTGGTCTCCCTGGAGCTTGAAACCGGCCGGACCCACCAGATCCGGGTGCATTTGAGCGAAGCCGGCTATCCCCTGGTCGGCGACCGCACCTATGGTCGCAAAGGCGCCCGGCGCCGTTCCGAACAGACTCCGGCCCTGAAGCTGTTGAGTGATTTTCCCCGCCAGGCCCTGCATGCCGGTCGTCTCGGTTTTATCCATCCGGTCAAGGGTGAATATCTGGAATTCGACAGTCCCCTGCCGGACGATTTTCGCAATCTGTTGGAGCGTCTCGATGAATTGGCAGAAGGAGCTTGAAAAACCGGTCCCGGGTCTGGCTCCTTTTTTCACCCTTGACATGGGAACCGGCCCTGCCTACATTAAGCCCGATGGCCCGCCGTTTCTGACGGCGGGTTTCACGTTGCGGGCCGGTGGTGTCAGTCGTGGAGCCTGGGCTGAAGCCAACTTCAGTTTCAATGTCGGCGATGATCCGGCTGCAGTCCGAAACAATCGCCGGGCTTTGCTGGAACGGGTCGGAGCGGGGCGGTTTCCCCGTTTGATCACTCTCCATCAGGTTCACGGCAGTCTCTGTCTTGAAGTTCCGGAAAACCTGTCCGCAGAATGGCTCGCGCGGCCCGAGGTTGTTGTCGCCGATGCCCTGATCACCTCCCGGCCGGGAATCCTGCTGGGAATCCAGACGGCCGACTGCCTTCCTCTGATCCTGGTCGCTGATACTTTTCCGGTGGTCGCTGTCGTCCATGTCGGCTGGCGGGGATTGGAGCAGGGGATCGGCGCGCGGACGGCCCGGAAAATGATCGAAGATTATGGTGCTGATCCTTCTCGCATCCAGGCCTATGCCGGTCCCGCTATCGGCCGTTGCTGTTTCCAGGTCGGTCGTGAAGTGATCGACGTTTTCCGTCGCAAGTCCTATCTGAGCGCGGAAAGCGCCTGGTTCGATAAAAGACCTGACGGGTTCTATCTGGATCTGGCTGCTGTTTTGCAAGCCCAACTGGCCGGCGTCGGGATCATGGCGGATAATTTCTATTCGGTCGATCTCTGCACTGTTTGTCACGGTTTCTGCTTTTCCTACCGCCGTGATCATGCTATAACCGGCCGCCAGCTGGCATTCGCCGGAATAGTGCCGGAATAGTGGACAATATTTCGCGAGCCGTTCCGGGAAACCACCCTCTCAGCCATGGAATATGCGGATTGCAAAGACCTAACCGGATATCGCTGACGATGCGTAGCGGTTTCATTGAAAAAAATATTCAGATCTCCGTCCGCAGGCAGCCGGATTGTTCGGCCAAGACTTTGGGCGGGGGCTCAGTTTTTCCAGTACCCTCAGCCTGTTTTTGTAGAACAGGAAAATGATCTGATTTGAGAATTCTTATTCGTGACCATTGGAAATGACCTTGGGTGCGGGTCGTAAGGTCGCGTTTCGGTTGCGGGATCTATCCCCGGATTAAGTTTTGATGGCTTCGTAAAAAGTCCACCTGCGTCGTTCCCAAAAAGTCTTCGTCACTGCGGCGTACTTCTATGTACGCCTCATTCCTCAGCTTT
>JAADEO010000148.1 GCA_013153415.1 Deltaproteobacteria bacterium | reverse complement strand
GTGAAGGTAAACTAAAAAAGGGAGGCCTTGGGCCTCCCTTTTAACGTGTCGATTCTGTCGGCGGGATTTAAGAGCAGCAGGAACTCGTGCTGCCGCAACCCGAACAGCCGCCGCCACCGTACTGGCTGAGATCGATATTGGCGGAGATGCTGAAACCGACATTGTTGAAATCGATCTTGATCGGTTTGACTTTGGCCATGAAATCACGATCGACCAAGAAGGTGAAACGGTCGATATTGTAGGTTTCATCGTTGGGGCGTTCCTTGTCCATGACCATGGACAGCGAAGGTCCGCCTCAACCGCCTTCGTTGAGAAATACTCTGATGGGTTCCGGTTCCCGGTTGGTAAAATAGCCGCCGATCTGTTCAATCGCGGCGGGGCTGACTTCAAGCATCTGGTTCTCCTTACTCTGTCTGACAATCGATGGTTTTGTGGTGAGTCTGAAAAACTCACATCCATATCTTAATTCATATACTAGTGATTTGGTTTGATTTTGTCAATATCGATCTGAAATAAATTTCCCCGGGGTAAAGCTTCGAGACTTGTTGGCCGGGGGGAGACTTTTAGCCGGGAGATGGATTTCATGCGGATACTGGTGACCGGGGGAACCGGTTATATCGGTAGTCATACGGTGGTCGAACTGCTGCAGGCCGGATATCAGGTTACGATTGTCGACAACCTGAGCAACAGTTCCAGCCAGGTTCTGGAACGGATCGAAAGGATATGCGGGCAGTCCGCGGAGTTTCATCAGCTTGACTTGCGGGACGAAAAAGCGCTTGATCGCTTGCTGCAGGACGGCGCTTTTGCCGCCGTAATTCATTTCGCCGGTCTCAAAGCGGTAGGGGAATCGGTGGAGTTGCCGCTCGATTATTACGATAACAATATCGGCGGTACCCTGGTCTTGTTACAATCGATGGCGCGGAACAAATTGAAGAACCTGGTTTTCAGTTCTTCAGCTACGGTTTATGGCGACCCCGCCCGGGTGCCTATCGATGAAAGCGCACCGTTGGGTCCGACCAACCCCTATGGGCGCACCAAGCTGATGATCGAAGAGATTTTGCGGGATCTGCACCATTCCGATCCCGAGTGGAATATCGTCATGTTGCGTTATTTCAACCCGATCGGTGCCCATGAGAGCGGCCTGATCGGTGAGGATCCGCGCGGCATACCGAACAACCTGCTGCCTTATGTCGCCCAGGTCGCGGTCGGCAAGCGGGAGCGTCTGGCGGTTTTCGGTAACGACTATCCCACCGTGGATGGTACCGGGGTGCGCGATTATATCCATGTCGTTGATCTGGCGCTCGGACATCTGCGGGCTCTGGAGACGATCGCCACCCGGCCCGGCATGCTTTGCTGCAATCTCGGAACCGGTATCGGTTACAGCGTACTGGAGGTGGTCGAAGCCTTCAGGAAAGCCAGCGGGGTGGATATCCCTTACGTTATCGCGCCGCGGCGGCCCGGGGATATCGCTACCTGCTACGCTGATCCCGCTTACGCCAGACAGGTTTTAGGTTGGCAGGCCGAACGGGATCTCGAGAGGATGTGCGTCGATGCCTGGCGTTGGCAGTCGCAAAATCCTGACGGTTATGGGGAAACCTGAAGTATCGCTGGACGGATGGGGGCGATGGAGTTTGAAACCAACAGGAACGAGGTAGAAAAAATGAAGATTTTGGTACTCTACTATTCGCGGGGAGGAAACACCAGGACGTTGGCCGAGAAGATAGCCGCCGGGGTTACGGCCCAGGGGGCCGAGGCGGTTTTGAAAAGTACCGACGAGGTGACCAAGGAAGATTTTCTGGAGGCGGCGGGAGTGATTGCCGGGTCACCAGTCTATTTCGGCGTTATGGCGGCGGAACTCAAGAAGGTTTTTGATGATTTTGTCGGGGTCCGAAAGAAGATGGAGGGCAAAGTCGGGGCCGCTTTCGCCACCAGTGCCCATCATACCGGGGGTAAGGAGACCACGATGATGTCGATTATCCAGTGCATGCTGATCTACGGTATGATCATTGTCGGGGACCCGATGTCGGCTTCCGGCCATTACGGTGTGGCTTCTCTCGGCGCTCCGGATGAGGGCGGCGCTCATGATGCCATGGAGCTCGGTCGCCGGGTCGCTGCAGTGGCGGCCAAGCTTGTCTGAAGGACTGAAACCGGCGGCCTGGTTCGATTGTTGTCGGCAATACCGGGCTGTTGAAGTGGCCGCCTGCCTCGAACGGGGATTGACGGCACTGGGGTTGAGCGACAGCATCAAAACCGGTGACCGGGTGCTTCTCAAACCGAATCTGGTTACGGCCCGGGCTCCGGAAAAGGCGGTTACCACTCACCCTGAAGTCGTCAAAGGGGTGGCCATGGTCCTGCGAGACTGCGGCGCCCGACTCTTTCTGGGTGACAGTCCCGGGTTCGGGTCTCTGGAACGCTGCCTGGAAAAAAGCGGGATCGGGGCGGTTCTCGGGGAGATGGGTATCACACCGGTCTCCTTTGACCGGGAAGAGGTGGTCCATGAACCCGACCACCTGGTCGCCAAGCGGTTGCCGTTGGCCGCGGCGGCTTTCGCATATGACAAGGTTGTCAATCTGCCCAAGCTGAAAACCCACGGGATGATGGAGATAACCTTGGCGGTGAAGAACCTTTTCGGTTTCGTCACCGGTCTGCATAAGGCCGGCTGGCATCTGCGCGCCGGCCATGACCGTCGGCTTTTCGCCCGTATCATGCTCGATATCCATCATCAGGTAAACCCGGCCTGGAACCTGATCGACGGGATTGTCGGGATGGAAGGTGAGGGGCCGACCAGTGGACGGCCCCGGGAATGCGGACTGCTGGCTCTGGGGGCGGATGCCCTGCAACTCGATTACCTGGTTGAAAAGTGGGTTGGCTTCTCATCTCCCTCCCCCTTGAGCCGGGAAGCTCTGGATCTGGATCTGCTGCCGACGGAAATTCCGCCGGCCGGCGGTCCCGCGGCAACGAAACCTCTCCGCCCTCGGCTGCAGCCGGCTCCGGGGAGCGGCAGTCCGGCCCTGCCGGGCCATCGATTATGGCGGAAGCTTTTTGTCCGACGACCCAAGATCATCCATTCCCGTTGCCATCGCTGCGGGGTTTGTGTGGAACACTGTCCGGCCGGGGCCATGTCTCTGGCAAAAGAAAAAATCAGCATCAGGTACCGGGACTGTATCAGCTGCTACTGCTGTCAGGAGCTCTGCCCCTACGGGGCAGTAAAAACTGGTTACGTTCTGGGTGGTTGAATAAAGGAAGGTTTTGAATTATGGAAATTGGCAACTTGACATGCATCGATCTCGACGAACCCCGTTTGCAGGGGTTCGTCAAATTTATCAGCGCCTGGGTCTACAAGTCTGAAGAACTGACCTTTCTCGTCGATCCCGGTCCCTTGTCGACCATTCCTCATCTGCTCGGTGAACTCGAAAAGATGGGGGTCGCGCGGCTCGATTACATTCTTCTTACCCATATACATATCGATCATGCCGGCGGTACCGGGGAATTGTTGAAAAGCTTTCCGGAGGCCCAAGTGATCTGTCATCCGCAGGGGATCAAGCACCTGGTCAATCCGGAGAAACTCTGGCAGGGTTCGTTGAAGGTGCTCGGCCATGTCGCAGAAATCTACGGTGAGATCATTCCGGTACCGGAGGCCAGCATCA
>JAADEO010000168.1 GCA_013153415.1 Deltaproteobacteria bacterium | reverse complement strand
CTTGATGCTCTCCTGAGCCTGTTTCTTGGTGCCGATAAAGAGCACGTCGCCACCATCGGCTACCATTTCGACAATCGCCTTGTAAGCGGTCCGATAGAGCTTGATGGTTTTCTGCAGGTCGATGATGTAGATTCCGTTACGGGCCCCGAAAATGTACTTTTTCATCTTGGGGTTCCAGCGCTTGGTCTGGTGGCCGAAATGGACCCCGGACTCCAGCAGCTGCCGCATTGTTACCATGGCCATACTGTTTTCTCCTTCGTTTACAAGATGTTGGTTGAACCTCCGTTTTTCGTAAAAAAGCCACCGGACCACCCGGCACCACGGCTTTTTTTCGCCCCGGGATTAAATTCGGGAGCATTGACAATGCTCCCGTTCGAGCTCCCGGATTACAACCGAAAAACGTGCGAATTTGAACGCGGCCTAGTTACCACAAGGAAGCCTCTATTGCAAGGGGAAAAGCATACAAAAGCAAGGGTTGGATTTTTTTAAGCGAGGGGTATCAGACAGGGGCCTGATCGGGGTGTGACAGAATGCCTCGGGCCTTTTCCACATCGGATGCGATCAACTGGCGCAATTCTTCAATGCTGGCGCAGCTTTTTTCACCCCGCAGGTACTCGACGAAAATGACTTTCAGTTCTTCGCCGTAAAGGTCACCGTCGAAATCGAGGATGTGGGCCTCGACCGTGAGGCCGGTATCGCCAAAGGTCGGATTGTAACCGATATTGACCACTCCGGGGTAGCGTTTACCTTCATGTTCGACCCAGACCGCGTAAACGCCCTGTTTCGGATAGAGTTCGACTTCCGAAACCAGGTTGGCAGTGGGGAATCCGAGCCCCCGGCCCCGGGCTTTGCCGTGCACCACCCGGCCGACGATGGCGCAGGGCCGCCCGAGAAAACGGGAAGCCCGCTCGATTTCACCCTGCATGATGGCTTCGCGGATCTTGGTGCTGCTGACCATTTCGCCATCGACCATGCAGGGCGGGGCGACCAGCACCGTAAAACCATACTCTCCGCCGAACTCTTTAAGACGTTCGATCGTTCCTTCACGGTTGCGGCCGAAGGCGTAGTTTTCACCAACCACGACCGCCGCCGCGCCGAGATGCTCGACCAGGACCTCGCGAACGAATTCTTCCGCCGTAAGATCGGCAAAACGGTGATCGAAGGGGGCGATAACCAGGTCGTCGACCCCGCATTCGCCGATCAGCCGGGCCTTGCGCTCCTCGGAGGTGATCAAAAAAACCCGGCGTTCGGGGAAAAGCAGTTTCAACGGGTGGGGACGAAAAGTCAGAACCGCGCTCTGCAGTCCCTGCTCCCGGGCCCGTTCCACCGCGAGACGCAGCAGGGAACGGTGCCCGAGATGGACCCCGTCGAAATTGCCGATCGCCACCACCCGGCTGCGGGCGGGAAAACGGCAATTCCGGTAGTCGTCATAAATCCGCATGGTCGATGAAAAAAGTCCGTTTGCAAGCAGGTTCGAACTGAATTGCGTTATCCATCAAAGCAAAAAAGCACGACGGAGAAGTTTTCCGCCGTACTCTTCACGCTCTCGGCCGTTTTTCACGGCCAGCCCCCGGCCCGCTACGGGCCGGGGGCTGGAAAGTGGTTATTTGAAATACTTGAAGAACTCCCCGTCTCTCTCCATGACCAGGGTGGAACGTTTCTCGAGGGCCTTGCCGTAAGCCTGGAGAGACCGGTAGAAGGAGTAGAAATCGGGATCCTGGCCGAAAGCATCGGCGTAGATCTTGATCGCGGTCTGTTCCCCTTCACCCTTGATCTTTTCCGTCTTCTTGTAGGCTTCGGAGATGATGATGGTCCGTTCGCGATCAGCCTGGGAACGGATCTGCATCGCTTTCTCCTCGCCTTCGGAACGATAGCGCTTGGCCTGGCGCTGGCGTTCGGCCTGCATCCGGGTGTAGACGTGAATCTCGTTTTCGTGCGGCAGATCGGCGGCCTTGATGCGGACGTCGACCACCTCGATACCGTAGGCGGCGGCGGCCTTGTTGCTCTCCTGGGTGACGGTGCGCATGATCCGTTCGCGAACCTTGGAAACGATATCGTTCAGGGTCTCCTTGCCGAGCTCGACCCGCAGTTCGGAGTAGATGATATCGTCGAGCCGGGACTGGGCCCCGGTTTCGGAGCGCACCGACTGGTAGAATTTCAGAGGATCGACGATGCGCCATTTCGAATAGTTGTCGATGACCAGGTTCTTCTTGTCGCTGGTGATGATCTCGGCCGGAGCGGCGTCGTAGTGCAACAGGCGCCGATCGAAATAGATCACCTGCTGGAGGAACGGGATCTTCATCTTGAGACCCGGCTCCGTGATCACCCGTATCGGTTTACCCAACTGCAGAACCAGTGCCTGCTGGGTTTGATCGACAATGAACAGAGCGTTGAACACGAAGAGGAAAACCAGGGCCAGGATGACTGCGGCGAATTTCAGCGTCTTCATTATTTGACCCTCCCGGCAGAAGCCTGCGAGCCGGTGACGGCCGCCGGCAGAGATTTTTGTACCCCCGACTTGAGGCCGGCATCGAGCGGCAACAGGGGCAGCAGCGATCGTTTGAGATTGGGGTCGATGATTATCTTGTCGACATCATCGAGAACCTTCTCCATCATCTCCAGCCGCATGCGTTCCCGGGTAATCGCGGGAGCGACCCGGTAGGCCTTGAGGTTGGCCAGGAAACGGTTGGCCTTACCGGTGGCCTGGTTGATGAGTTCAGCCTTGTAGGCTTCGGCCTGGTTGATCATCTTGGAGGCCTGGCCCCGGGCCTTGGGCAGAATCTCGTTGCTGTAGCTTTCCGCCTCATTGATCATTCTGATCTTGTTCTCCTTGGCGCTGGCGACATCCTGGAAGGACTTGATGACCTGTTTCGGAGGATGGACGTCCTGGAGCTGGATGGCTACCACCTGGATGCCGGCCTGATAATTGTCGAGGATTTTCTGCAGCAGCTTCTCGCACTCCTGCTGGACATTGAGCTTGCCGCTGGTCAGGACGGTGTCGATGTTGTTCTTGCCGATAACCTCGCGCATGGCCGCTTCGGTCGCGACCCGCACCGTATCGGTCTGATTGTTGATGTTGAAAAGATAGGCGACCGGATCGTTGATCCGGTACTGGACGATGAACTGGGCGTTGACGATGTTTTCGTCCCCGGTCAGCATCAGGGATTCGCGCGGCACCATCTGATAGCGGGCCGGAGGACCGGTGGTAATGGTACGGAAACCGATCTCGAGGCGTTTGACCTGAGTGACCTTGGGCCGCAGTACGGTCTCGATCGGTTTGGGCAGGTGCCAGTGGGGTCCGGCCGTGGTCGTGTAGGCGGCCCGACCGAAACGTTTGACCACGCCGAGTTCATCCGGGGCGACGATATAGAAGCCGGTCGCCAGCCAGCCGATCAGAACTATCGCCAGCACCAGGAAAGGACCCCCCGGGGGACCTCCGCTGCCTTCCCTGCCATCCCGGTTGAAAACCTTCTTGACCAGCTCTTCGATGTCGGTGGGCTTTTTCTTGCCCTGACCGTCATCGTCATCATTGTATTCCCAGGACATCGGCATATAAACACTCCTCAAAAATTTGATGGCTTCGCACCCCAAGGGCACTTCCTTCGGGCGTAAAAAGTCCACCTGCGTCGCACCCCAAGAGTACTTCTTCGCTGCGCTCAGGG
>JAADEO010000240.1 GCA_013153415.1 Deltaproteobacteria bacterium | reverse complement strand
CCATCGGCCCCGCGCCGGCCACCACGCAGCAGCTCTTTCACCTCGCAGTTTTCGGCCGCCAACGCTTCCTGCAGAAAATCACGGGCCCGCCAGTAGTCGATATCGGCCCCGCAGGTAAAGAAATCGACCGCGGCATAACCATATTCCGGCCAGGTGTGGATGGCGAGATGGGATTCGGCAACCACCACGACGCCGCTGACCCCGTGCGGCGTGAAACGGTGGAAAACCGTTTCCACGATCGTCGCCCCGGACCGCCGGGCAGCCTCCTTGAGAGCCCGTTCGAGCCCTGCGAGGTCGTCCAGCCGGTCACGGTCGCAGGCATAGAGTTCGAGCAGCAGATGGCGCCCCAGGGGCTGTTTCTTCATAAACCCTTCTCTCTATAATGATATGGAATGCAATCGTCCTGCGAATTCCTTCGGAAGCGACAGCCCTAATAAGTTTCCGGCCGCAAGTCAACCCTCTTTTTTCAGGCCGCCGGCCGGCTTGACCTTTTAATGATTTACGGGTAGGGTTGAGATACCAGAACCATCCGACATCGAGGAGAAACAGATGTTTAGCGAAATCTACCACCTGCTCCAGAAACAGCCGGTCCTGACCCTTTTTCTGATTTTAGGGATCGGCTATCTGATCGGTGGCCTCAAGATCAAAGGTTTCTCGCTCGGCTCGGTGGCCGGCGTCCTCTTCGCCGGGCTTTTCTTCGGCCATTTCGGTTTCAAGATGTCGCCCGGAGCCCAGTCGGTCGGCTTCGCCCTTTTCATCTTTTCGGTCGGCTACCAGGCCGGTCCCCGCTTCTTCGATGTCCTCATGGAGGATGGGGCCAAATATTTTTTCCTGGCCCTCTTCATCGCCGCCACCGGCCTCGGACTTTCGGTCCTGGCCGCCAAGCTCATGACCCTGCCGCCGGGAACCGCGGCCGGCATCCTGGCCGGCGGTCTCACCAGTTCGCCGACCCTGGCCGCGGCCCAGGAGGCGATCCGTTCCGGCAACATGACACCCCCGGCCGGGGTCAGCCCGGACACGGTGATCGGCAACATCACCACCGGCTACGCCATCACCTACATTTTCGGACTGGCCGGGCTGATCGCCATCATCAAACTGATGCCCAAAGTCCTGGGTATCGACCTGGCCGCCGAGGCCCGCGCTATCGAAGGCCGTGACAAAAGCGGTAGAACCGGACCGCAGCCGACGGTTGAAATCAGGATCTACAAGGTTGCCAACGAGGATTTCACCAAGGTCCCGGTGGCGGAACTCAAACAACGCTACTGGGACGGTTTTTCCGTCGTCCGGGTCGAAAGGGAGGGACAGCCTCTCGAACTCGCTTCCGACGATCATCTGCAACTTGGCGATATCGTCACCATCCTCGGAGAGCTCGATTATTTCACCGATAAAATCAAGTCGATCGGTCCCGAGATCACAGCCCAAAGATGTACCAAAGAACTCAGCGACAGCGCCCAGGTTATCGTCACTCACAAGGACGCGGTCGGCAAAACTCTGGGCGAACTCGATCTCGCCCGCTCTTTCGGCATTCTTCTGACCGACATCAAAAGAATGCGGATCTCCCTCAAACTAACACCGGAACTGACCCTGAAAAAGGGCGATATCCTGACCGTCACCGGGCCGGCCGACCATATCGATCTACTCGGCGAAAAGCTCGGAGTGATCGAACGCGACATCGCCGAGACCGACATGCTGACCTTCGCCCTCGGCATCGCCGCAGGCTCGCTTCTGGGGCTTATCTCGGTTAAAATCGGCGGAATCTCTATCGGCCTCGGCTCGGCCGGCGGGCTTCTGACCTCGGGCCTGATCATCGGTTTCCTGCGTTCGATCCGGCCGACTTTCGGCCGTCTGCCGGATGCCGCCCGCTGGATCTTCATGGAGTTCGGACTTTTGATCTTCATGGCCGGAGTCGGACTCCGGGCCGGTGGCGATATCGTCGAAACCTTCCTCAAAGCCGGGCCCAAGCTGATGCTGGCCGGCATCGTCGTCACCGTGACCCCGGTGGCCCTGGGCTACATCTTCGGCCGCAAGGTCCTGAAGATTCCGGCCGTGCTTCTGCTCGGTGCGATCACCGGTTCGATGACCAGCGGGGCTTCGCTGAGCGTGGTCACGGCCGAGGCCAAAAGCCCGGTCCCGGCCCTGGGCTATACCGGAGCCTACGCCTTCGCCAACGTCCTGCTGACCATCGCCGGCAGCATCATTCTTTTCTTCTGATGCATTTCTGAAGCGACCGCAAAGGGATGTTTACCACCATCAGAAGCGCCTCCCTGGCCGGCATCCGGGCCCAACCCATCGAAGTCGAGGTCGATGTCGCCAAAGGCCTGCCCAACTTCGTGGTCGTCGGCCTGGCCGACAGCGCCATCCGGGAGAGCAAGGAACGAATCCGGGCCGCCGTCAAGAACTGCGGCTTCAAGTTTCCGACCCGGAGGATCACCATCAACCTGGCTCCGGCCGACCTGCGCAAGGAGGGCACCGCCCTCGACCTGCCGGCCGCCCTGGGCATCATCGCCGCGGACCGGCCGGAACTCCGGCAGCATCCGTTTTTCGAGGAATTCCTCTTCTGCGGGGAACTTTCCCTCGACGGCCGGATCAAAGCCATCCGCGGAGCCCTGCCGATCGCCCTCGCTGCCCGCGATGCCGGGCTGAAAGGTATCTTCCTGCCCCGCGACAACGCCGCCGAAGCCGCCGCCATCGATGAGATCGAGATCGTCGCGGTCGACAACCTGCCGGAAACCGTGGAGATCATTCTCGGCAACCTTCCCCGTCCCCCGCGACCTGAAGCCGCCGCCGACCAGCAGCCGGTCGCTGAGCAGGTCGATTTCGCCGACGTTTTAGGTCAGCAGTTGGCTAAACGCGCCCTCGAGATCGCTGCGGCCGGCAACCACAACCTGCTCTTCGTCGGTCCCCCCGGCAGTGGCAAGACCATGCTGGCCCGGCGCCTGCCTACCATCCTCCCGGAACTGACCTTCGAAGAAGCCCTGGAAACGACCATCATCCACAGTGTCGCCGGTCTCATCGCCCCCGGTTCGGGACTTCTGCGCCAGCGACCATTCCGCCAACCACACCACACGATCTCGGACGTCGCTTTGATCGGCGGTGGTTCAACCCCACGCCCCGGTGAAGTCTCTCTGGCCCACAACGGCGTCCTTTTTCTCGACGAATTCCCGGAATTCAAGCGCTCGGCCCTCGAAGTCCTGCGTCAACCCCTCGAAAGCCGGGCCATCACCATCTCCCGAGCCCAGGCCCAGGCCTGTTTCCCGGCCGCCTTTCTGTTGCTGACCGCCATGAACCCCTGCCCCTGCGGCCATTACGGCGACCCTCGCCGGGAGTGCTGTTGTACCGCGACTCAGATCCAGCGTTACCGACACAAGCTCTCCGGCCCCCTGCTCGACCGCATCGACCTCCACGTCGAAGTTCCGGCCGTGGCCCCGGAAGAACTCATCAACCACGATCCAAGCAAACAAGAAGAAACTTCAGCCGAGATTCGCGCCCGGGTCGTCGAGGCTCGGGCGCGCCAGGAAGAGCGCCGTCCGCAAGGCGGCGGCAATGCCGCTCTAAGCGACCGGGAACTGGAAAGATTCTGCGTACTCGACCAACCCAGTCGGCTCCTGCTGCAGAAAAGCATGGACCGGCTCGGCCTGAGCGCCCGGGCCTACAGTCGCATCCTCA
>JAADEO010000092.1 GCA_013153415.1 Deltaproteobacteria bacterium | reverse complement strand
CCTCGGCCTCGATTACGCTCAAGGTCTTAAGGTCGGCAGCGGTGCGGACCGGCCTTTCGACCACCGGCCCCCGACCCTCGTAGAATTCGATGGCGGAGCCCATGGCTTCCAGGGGGACGAGAATGTCGGAGAAGAGAATGGCGGCATCGAGTTCCATCCGGCGCAAGGGTTGGAGGGTGACCTCGACCGCCAGTTCCGGGGTTTTGCACATCTCCCAGAAGGAGTGTTTTTCCCGCAGGGCCCGGTATTCGGGCAGATAACGCCCGGCCTGGCGCATCATCCAGACCGGGGTGCAGTCGACATCTTCGCGCCGGCAGGCCCGTAAAAAGCGATAATTATTTTCCATCTTGTTTTTACTCCATCAAAAGAATATATTTTTATAAAAGGCAATGGAATTCATCAGAATATCATAAACAACCCCCGCATTCAAGGGAAAGCTGGCCTCTGTCAAGGGCTGGTGGCTGCGGGCGGGGATGGGAAAGGATTACGATTTTGCCGACCTCAATAGAGTTGACCCCGGAATTCTGGCGCGAGTATGTCAAGTCCCGGCCCCGTTCCCGGACCCGGAAGAAGACTGCCGCCGGGAGCCGCTGGGACAAGATGGCCAAACGTTACGATTCCTTTGCTGAAGACGAGGATTTTGTCGCCGAACAGCAATGGATCATAGGGAAGATGAAATCCCGGCAGATGCTGGGACCGGAGATCGAGATTGCCGATATCGCCTGCGGTCCCGGGACCCACTGCTTCACTTTTGCCGAGCACTGCCGCCGGGTGACCGCAGTCGATGTGTCGGAGAAGATGATCGCCGAGGTGGAGAAGAAGAAAAAAGCGCTGCGGGTTGACAATCTCACGGTCAGGCGGGCTGATTTTTATGAATTCCAGCCCCGGCAGACCTTCGATACGGTCTTTGTTTCCATGAGTCCCATTCTCAATGAACTTGAAAGCGTCGACCGTCTGCTGGAACTGAGTCGTCGTTACCTGGCCCTGGTCTACTGGGCCGGAGTCCGGGATAATCCCCTGTTTCAGCGTTGCTACAAGCTGGTATTCAATGAAGATTACCTCTGGGACGCTCTCGATATCACGATTATCTTCAACTATCTCAATGCCCTCGGCTACTCTCCCGAGATCAGTTACCTGCACCCGGTCTGGAAACGCTGCGACACCCTGGCCAATACTCTGGAGCATATCATCTGGCATCTTGAATTCTATCGTGATCTGAGTCCCCAAGAACGGTACGAGGTCGAACGGCTGGTGGCCGCCGAAGCCGATGACAAGGGTTTGGTGACTTATTATACCCGGGTCCGCAAAGGAGCTCTCCTGCTCGATACGCATGCGGGTAAATAGCTGAATTTATTTTCTCTCTGCTCAATGTAATTTTGATTTTGATACTTGACTACGGTAAATAAGTTTGTTAAGACTAACCCAGATAGTCGGTTATAACTTGATTTAAGATTGATGGCTTCGTAAAAAGTCCATCTGCGTCGTTCCCAAAAAGTCTTCGTCACTGCGGCGTACTTCTATGTACGCCTCATTCCTCAGCTTTTTGGCGCCTAGCAGCTGGAGTTTTTACTTTGCCATCCCGTTATGTGCGGAAATCTGATTTATTACGAGTTCATCAAGATTGGAGTCGGACCTGCTCATGTCCCAGGGATTTAAAAATCACCAATGCCGCCGGATGGTTGATGAGGGTGGTGCGTTGCCGAGATGCCGCCGGCGGCGGCATCTGGAAGGCGAGGTCCCTTTGGCCCAGGCCGGGTGCGGTCGCCGATTGCGGGTCTGCCGGATCGCCGGTGGGCGCCGGGTCTGCGCCCGGATGGCATCGATGGGCATCTTTCCCGGTCAGGAGGTTGAACTCGTCTGCGCCGCCGACCAGAATCGCTGCCTGGTTCGTTTGAATGGCTCGACCGTCAGCCTGGGTGACGGTGCGGCTGAAAACATAGTTGTCACTGCGGCCTGAAATCTGTCCGCCCCTACACGGGCCGCATATTTTCCCCTTGATGTTCAATCCATCAGGGGGTTTTTGTTTATCCCAAGTTAGTTGCGGCTAACTGAAAGATCCGGTTTTCGGGCGAGTGCCTGATCGCAGCGTGGAAATACCGGATTACCGATCGACTGATCGTTTAGCTGGGAATGCGGGCGGTTACGGAAATGGAAAAAGTATCATGGTGAAACGTATCTCCCTGCGCCAGATGAAAAAGAACCAGAAGGGGATTATCAAGGCGGTCAAGGTTGCCGGTGAGCTCGGTCGCCGCATTCGCGATATGGGGCTGGTGACCGGTACCGAGATCGTGATCCAGGGCCGGGCTCCGCTCAATGATCCGGTAGCTTTGCGCCTGCGCGGCAATACCCTGACTTTGCGTAACAATGAAGCCGATTACATCGAGGTCGAGGTGGAGGAAGTTGAATAAGCGACCCGTTCTGGCTCTGGCCGGCAATCCCAACGCCGGCAAAACCACCCTTTTCAATGCCCTGACCGGGGCCCGGCAGCATGTCGGCAACTATCCCGGGGTCACGGTCGAAAGAAAAGAGGGAGAGTATCATGGCAGCGACGGTTTCGAAGCGGTTATCGTCGATCTGCCCGGCACCTATTCCCTGACCGCCTATTCCGAGGAGGAGGTTGTCGCCCGGGATTTTCTGGCCCGCGAGAAACCGGCCGCGGTGATCAATATTGTCGATGCCGCCAACCTCGAACGCAATCTCTATCTTACCTGCCAGTTGTTGGAGCTGAAACTCCCGCTGGTCGTAGCTCTCAATATGATGGATGTCGCCCGGGACCGCGGCATGGAGATCGATGTTGATAAGCTTTCCGCTTTCCTGGGCGTACCGGTGGTGCCCATCGTCGCCCGCAACGGCCGGGGGGTGGATGAGCTCATGAGCCGGGTCCGCGACCTGGTCGAAGGACGTCTGCCGGGTCCTGACCGGAGTCGGATCAAGATCTCCTATGGCGATGATATCGACCGGGTCCTGCTGGCCATGACCGACATCATCAGCGAGGCCGGCCTGCTGAGTGAAAAATATCCCGCCCGCTGGACGGCGCTCAAGATCATAGAAAATGACGAGAGTCTGATCCGCGAGATCAGTCGTATCGATCCGGAACTGAGCGCCCGGCTGCAGGCCGAGGCCGAAACCGTAGCCGACCACTTGATGAAGACCTGTGACACCTATCCCGAAGCCGTGATCGCCGATCACCGTTACGGTTTCATCAAGGGGATTTTGAAACGGGGAGTGGTGACTCATCGCTATGATGAGAACCGGCTTTATACTTCCGACAAGATCGACAAGGTTCTGACCCACCGTTTCGCCGGGCCGCTGATCATGCTGGCGGTGCTTTTTTCGATCTACCATGTCACTTTCAATCTGAGCGCCCTGCCGGTCGCCTGGGTCGAGAGCTTTTTCGCCTGGCTTTCGGGATTGATCAATTCCGGGCTCGCCGACGGACCCTTGAAATCGATGCTGGTCTCAGGCGTGATCGATGGTGTCGGAGGGGTCCTGGGGTTTGTGCCCCTGATCATGCTGATGTTCTTCTGTATCGCTGTCATCGAGGATTCCGGCTACCTGGCCCGGGTCGCTTTCATGATGGACCGGATCTTCAGGATTTTCGGTCTCCACGGCAGTTCGGTGATGGCTTTCATCGTTTCCGGCGGGATCGCCGGCGGCTGCGCCGTGCCCGGAGT
>JAADEO010000211.1 GCA_013153415.1 Deltaproteobacteria bacterium | reverse complement strand
GATCGGGGTGGGAATAAGGAACAGCTCTCCTGATAACATCAGTTTTTCTCTAAAAACCGGCGCCGGCCTTCACAACTGCACCGCATCCGCAACAGGAGTTCCGCCAGATCGCGATCACTGACGCGCGCGCAGATCTGACTGCGCCATTCCTCTTCCTCAGCTTCACTGACCAGGGACGAGAAATCGGGTCGACCGCGGTTTTTCTCCCCCCTCTCCGACAGGGACGCGAGTTTGCCGCCTTTGACCGCCCGGCAGTGAATCCCGGTGATCAGGACCACTCCGACCAACCGGTTCACCCGGTTGATGATCTCTTCCTGCATGTAAATGAGCTGATGGGCCCAGGAGCTGTTTTTGACCTCGATGTAGAGGATATGGCGCTTGATCCGTACCGGCCGGCACTTATCCAGAAGACCCGGGCCGACAATCCGGCGCCACTGGCTGAAAACCCGGTCATGCAGCAGCCGCTCCCTGACCTTGGGATTATCCAGCACCTTCTCCAGCAACTCGCCGACAGCCACTGCCGGTAGGTTGCGGGGAACCCCGCCCTCACGCCGCCGGGCGCGGGCAGGATCATCAACGGAGCAACCGTTTACCGTTGCCATCATCTCGCAGCGCCCTTCTAGTCGAGCCGCGGGAACAACGGCTTACCCTTGGCCACTTGGCCACCATGCAAGCCCCCCCAGGCAAACACTTCGCTTCCCCGCTGCGCCAACGGCGCCGGCTGACCGAGCTGGGTCGCCATCTGCTCCGCTTTCTCCGGCATCACCGGGTAAAGATAAAGGCTCAGCAGACGCAGGCTTTCGAGCACGCAGTAGAGGACCTCGTCGAGTTCGGCGGCTTTACTTTCATCTTTGGCCAGGGCCCAGGGAGCCCGTTCATCGATGAAACGGTTGCAGCGCTCGACCAGGCGCCAGGCTGCGGCCAGCATCTTGTTGAAAGAGAGCTCATCCATCGCCACCGCCACCTGGTCGCAAACCTCGGCATTCAACTGCGCGAATTCGCGATAATATTCGCCGTCCGGCGCAGCGACCGGGATTTCCCGCTGGCGATATTTCTTGACCATCGAAACGGTGCGACTCAGGAGATTGCCGAGATCGTTGGCGAGCTCGGAATTGATGCGACCGCGGATAGCGTCCTGGGAAAAATCGCCGTCCAGGCCGAAAGGCACCTCGCGCAACAGAAAATAACGAAAGGCATCGACCCCGTACTCCTCGACCACGGCTTCGGGATCGACCACGTTGCCGACCGATTTCGACATTTTTTCGCCCTCGACCGTCCACCAGCCGTGGGCGAAGACCTTTTTCGGCAGGGGCAGACCGGCAGCGAACAGGAAGGTCGGCCAGTAGACCGCGTGAAAACGCAGGATATCCTTGCCGATGAGGTGGACATCGGCGGGCCAGAGACGCTCGAAACGCTCCATGTCATCGGGGTAACCGGCCGCGGTAAGATAGTTGATCAGGGCGTCGAACCAGACATAGATGACATGTTTCGGATCGTCGGGCACCGGGATACCCCACTTGAAACTGCAGCGGCTGATACTGAGATCGCGCAACTCCTCGCGCAAAAAGCCCAGGATCTCGTTGCGTTTGCTTTTCGGCTGAATGAAACCGGGATGCTCTTCGATATAGTCGAGCAGCTGCTGCTGAAAGGTCGACATGGCGAAGAAGTAGCTCTCCTCCTTGACCTTTTCCGCCGGCCGGCCGCATTCGGGACAATTGCCGTTTTCGAGCTGGCCCTCGGTCCAGAAGGTCTCGCAGGGTACGCAGTACCAGTCCTCGTAGTGGCCGAGGTAGATCTTGCCGGCCTCTTTCACCCGGCGAAAAAAAGCGCTGACGGCCTTGTGGTGGCGTTCCTCGCTGGTGCGGATGAAATCATCGTTGGAAATATTGAGCACCTCCCAGAGGTGCCGGAAACGCTCGACCACCTCGTCGACCAGTTCCTGGGCGGAAAGTCCCCGGGCGGCGGCGGTCTTTTCGATCTTCTGGCCATGTTCATCGGTCCCGGTGAGAAAAAAGACCTCCCGGCCCCGGAGCCGCTGGTAACGGGCCATGACGTCGGCGGCCACGGTGGTGTAGGCGTGACCGATATGGGGCACATCGTTGACGTAATAGATCGGCGTGGTGATATAGTAGATTTTATTTTCAGTCGTATTCATGATGAACTCTTAAAAGCCTAAGTTGTTTTCTGAGCGTACACTTCGCGGTTATTTATCCTTTTTCCCTTTGTCACGGGATTTGCCGCCCCGATTGCCGCGACCGCGACGGCCGCCCTGGCCGCCGGAAGACTTGCCTGACCGGTTTCCGGCATTTTCCGCATCCGGCGCGGCATCCTTTTTAACCGCTTTATCGGCCCCGGCCGCTTTACGTTCGCGATCCTCGCCGGAGCCCCGTTTGGAACTGTTTTTATCCCGACCGGAGGAGTTGCCGCCCCCGCTTTCCGGACTGCCGCGGTTTTTACGACGCGGCCGGCGACGACCCTCGGACTGGCGGTAGTTTTCATACTCATAACCGAGGCAGCACATCAGGCGACCGCAGATCCCGGAAATCTTCATCGGGTTCAGAGCCAGGTTCTGCTCCTTGGCCATCTTCACGGTAACCGGCTCGAACGAGGTCAGAAAGGCGGAACAGCAGAGTTCCCGGCCGCAGATCCCGACCCCGCCCAGCATCCCGGCGGCGTCGCGGATACCGATCTGGCGCATCTCGACCCGAACATGGAGCGAATGGGCGAGATCCTTGACCAGTTCCCGGAAATCGACCCGGTTTTCAGCCGTGAAATAGAAGATCACCCGGTTGCCGTCATGCATGTATTCGGCTTGGACCAGTTTCATCTGCAACCGGTAATGGGAGATCTTTTCCCGGCAGATGCGCATGGCCTCCTGCTCCCGTTCGCGGTTTTCCCGCTGCTTGACATAATCTTCATCCCGGGCCTTGCGCAAAACCTTCTTGACACCTTCGGGAGCCACACCCTGGGGCAGCTCGGCCTGCTCCGGCGGCACGACCACGACCCCCATATTGACTCCGCGGTCGGTTTCCACAACCACGTCGTCCCCCGCTTTCAGATGCAGGGCTCCGACCTCGAAACAGTAAATCCTCCGGGAACAGCGAAAGGCCACCCCGGCATATCTTTTGCCAGTCATATATTCAGTTGTTCCTCATTTCAGACATTTATCCGGCGGCAGAGATTTCCAGAAACAGGGCTTCCAGAGCGATCCGCAGGTTGATATTGATGAAAAAACCGTCTTCTATGGCCAGCAGCCGTTCCTGCCAGCGCCGCAGGCGGCCGACCCCGACCGCCGCAAAAGCATCGAGCTTGTCGCTCCAAGCCCGGGCGGCGGCCACCTCGTCCCCGGAAACCCCCTGGCCGACCAGCAGGGCGTCGTGCAGAAAACGCGACATCAGGTAGAAAAGTATCTCCCGGTTTTCAAAAGCGGCGCTAGTTTCAGCCAGGTCCAGAGCCGCCGTCGGAGAACCGCCGGGCAACGCGGCCAAGGCCGCAACGAACTCCCGTCCCCAGGCCAGGTTCTCCGGATTGAGAAAAAAGCCGGCCCTCTCCATGCTGCCTCCGGACCAGACCGCAGCCTCACGATAATCGGCCCTTTGCGCATCCCCATCGTCACTCTCCTGCGAAGCCAGGATACGGGCGACGTCATCCGCCTTGAGAAAGACAAACGGCAACTGCAGACAACGCGACAGCACTGTTTCCGGCAGCAG
>JAADEO010000037.1 GCA_013153415.1 Deltaproteobacteria bacterium | reverse complement strand
AGTCTCGATGAACTGGGCGGCGAGATCTGGCGTTTCGAGATGGCCACGGCCGCGGCCGCGGCCGTGCTGGGAATCAACCCGTTCGATCAGCCCGATGTCGAAGCCGCGAAAATCGCGGCCCGGCAGGCCATGGCGGCCCGTTGCGGAGCCGGAGGAGATTCTGCCGGGAACTTGCCTGAGAATGATGTCCTTTTCGTGGAAGGGGAGTGGCAGGCTCGGGGCAGCCGTCATTTTTCCGGTCTCGGCAATCGTATCGCGGGATTGATGAAGTTGCTTTCCCTGGCCCGGCCCGGTGACTATCTCGCGGTTCTCGCCTATCTTCCGCCGGGTGCTGAACTGGAGCGTTTCCTGTCTGCTCTAAAACTGCTTCTGCAGAAGAAAACCGGGTTGCCGGTAACGGTAGGTTTCGGCCCCCGCTATCTCCATTCTACCGGTCAGTTGCATAAGGGCGATGGCAACCGCGGTCTTTTTCTGCAGTTGCTGGGTGAACTGGAGGAGGATTTGCCGCTGCCCGGAGCCGACTACGGTTTCGTCGACCTGATCACGGCCCAGGCCCATGGCGACTACCAGGCCCTGGTGGCGGCCGGCCGTAGAATCCTGAGTTTGCAGTGTCGCTCCGTTTCCGGAATCCTGATGGTTGATGAACTGCGGAAGCTGTTGGAGCAGTGCTGATATGGAAGAATCGCCCTTCCTGATCCTGGCCGGCGATATCGGCGCGACCAAAACCGATCTCGGACTTTACCGTTGCGATGAGAGTTTTGCGGTTTCTGCCCGGCCTCTGGCTCGCTGCCATTTCCCCAGTTGTAACGCCCCGGAGCTGCTTTCCCGGATCAGGGAGTTTCTGCAGCAGGAAATATCTGGAGAACCGCCTGCGGCAGTTTGTCTGGGGGTTGCCGGACCGGTCAGCGAAGGTCGGGTGACGGCGATCAATCTGGGGCTGGAACTTGATGAGGGAGAATTGCGGCGGGAACTGGAGTGTCCCCATCTGGTGCTGGTCAATGATCTCTATGCCGCCGCTTTCGGTTTGAGTGAACCGGAAAGCTGCACTTTCGAAGTGTTGCAGGTCGGGGAAGAGGTTTGCGGAGGGATGGTCGGAGTCCTGGCCCCGGGTACCGGTCTGGGGATGGCTTTACTACGGTCTGGGAACCCCCCGCTGGTCTTGGCTTCTGAAGGCGGACACTGTGATTTCGCTCCCCGTGATGAAGCTGAAATAGATCTCTGGCGCTACTTAAAAGAGCATTTCGGTCATGTCAGCCGGGAGCGCCTGATCTCCGGGCCTGGCCTGCTCAACATCTACCACTGGTGCCGGGGAATGGCGCCGGTCCGGGGGCGTGGTCTCAATGCCGCTTCGGTAGTGGAGGCGGCAGCTATTGGAGAAACTGAAGCCGGCAGGGCGATGGAGATGTTTGTTTCTCTGCTGGGGGCCACTGCCGGCGATCTCGCCCTGCAGGGGTTGACCCGTGGTGGCATATGTCTGGCCGGCGGCATCCCGCCCCGGATTATCGAGTATCTGCGCCGCGAGATTTTTCTCGAGTCTTTCCGTGACAAAGGAAGGATGCGTGACTGGCTGGCAAAAATTCCGGTCAAGGTCATTCTCGATCCCTGCCTGGCCCTGAATGGGGCTGCCCGGATTGCGGCCTCGCTTCTGTCGGCCCGCCCGATTTGACAATCGCAATTCCGGCCGGCAGCGATGTCTCTCTTGGGCTTTTCATCCGGTTTGTTGCTTAGTTGGCCGGAACCCCCAGGTCCTTTTCAATTACATCCTCGATAAATTCCAGCATGGTTTTTCCGTCCCGGTACGGGACTTTGATATTGTCGTGCATGATGTCGGTGGCGATCAGTTCCGCTCCGCTGCCGATCAGAGCCCAGCCTTTGCTGTTGTAGGTCAGAACCAGACTCTCCTCCAAGGTGTAGCGTTTTGCCTGTTCGTTACTCATGAGTTTTTTCCCTTCGGTCTATGGAGATTGGTTGCTCAGCCGAGTATTTTACTGACAGTTGAACAAAAGTGCAAGCGTGAAAAAGGGTGGAAACGGTCACTGCCGCTTCCACCCTTTGCCGTTTCGAACAGCGAAAATCCCCGCTTTAGTCGATGTAGACACCGGCTCCGAAAGAGACGTCATGGCCGGGCACCTTGTAGATGTAGGTGACTTTCTTGCTGGGCTTCTTTTCGCCCGGTTTGGGCCACATGTATTCGACCCAGCCCTCTCCGGCTTTGGATTTGCCGATTTTCAGGAATTCGGCAAAGAGCATAACGCCGTTGATATCTTTAACACCCATCAGGTTCTTGCCGATCAGACCGGGCTTGAATGGGTGGGCCAGGGTTTTGCCGTCGGCGGTGCTGAGGGCGAAAACATAGGTGTCTTTCCAGACGAACGGGCCATGAGGGTCGTTGATAGCCTTGAGAGTGGCTTCCAGGCCCTTCTCTTTAACCATGGCGGCGGCCTTTTTGCACATGCTGACGCACTCTTCCTTGGTGGCTTTGTCGCCCGCCGTCGCGGGGGACGAGAAAACCAGAAGGGTGAAAGCCAGCAGGATCAGGGTTACGGATAGTAGCTTTTTCATCTTTCCTCCTTAGTCTAGTTGTTGATGGTTAAAATCAGCATAAGCATGCTGAAAAGTTTCTGATACGGTGCGGATCCCGCAAACCGAACGGGTTCTTTCGGACCGCGGATTTAGTACCTTATACCCAGCCAGAAGTTTTCTTGTTTTTAAACCAGAAAACAGCCTGTTAAAGGTGCTAGATCCTGAACTGTTTGACGATCATTTCGAGTTGTTCGGCCAAGGAACTCAGCTCGCTGGCCTGAAGATTTACCTGGGTGCTGTTGTCGGTCAAATCCTGCGTGGCGCTGGTAACCTCGGAAATCTCGCCGGCGATCTCCGAGGCAACCACGGAACTCTGGGCAATGTTGTCATTGACCTCGTTGAGGTTGGCGGAGACGCTGATGATATTTTCGGAGATCTCCCGGGTGGTGGCCGATTGCTCTTCGATGGCGGCGGCGATGGAGGAGACGATCTCGTTGACCTCGTTGACCCGGGTGGTGATGGTTTCAATCTCGCTGATGGTGTCTTTGGTCGAATGCTGAATGCCTTCGATCCGTTCGCGAATTTCGTTGGCGGCATTGGCCGTCTGCTGGGCCAATTCCTTGATTTCATTGGCAACCACTGCAAAGCCCTTGCCGGCCTCACCGGCGCGGGCCGCTTCGATCGTGGCGTTTAAAGCCAATAGATTGACCTGGGAGGAGATCGAGGTGATGGTTTCGATGACTTTACCGATTTCACTGGCCGCTCCCCCGAGCTTGTTGACCTGCTGGTTGGCGCTGTTGGTCTGGGAGACCGATTCGGTGGTGATGGTCCGGGCCCGGGCCGTGTTGCCGGAGATCTCATTGATCACTGAGGTCATTTCCTGAATAGCGGTGGCGGTCAGATTGACGTTTTCGGTGGTTTGTTCTGTAGTGGCGGCGATATTGTTGGTGTTGCTGCTCATCTCTTCGGCGGCCGTGGCAACGTTGCCGGCCTTCTGCAGGACCTGTTCCGATCCGGAAGACAGATCCTGGGAAAGCTCCGAAAGCTGGGTAGATGAGTGGTTGAGCTGGTCGACCTGTTCAGCCACCTGTTTGATGATGCTCTGGACTTTGCTGATGAACTGGTTGAACCAGTAGGCCAGTTCGCTGATCTCATCCCGGCTCTTGATTTCCAGTCGGCTGGTGAGATCGCCCTCGCCCTCGGCGATGTTTTTGAGCATGTCAACGGT
>JAADEO010000239.1 GCA_013153415.1 Deltaproteobacteria bacterium | reverse complement strand
CGGGATGATCACCCAGATCGTCGAGCAGTTGTCGGCCGGGAATATCTATCTGATGCTCCTGATTACCGCGATCGCCAGTTTGTTGATCGGCATGGGGTTGCCGACGACCGCGACCTATATCGTTATGGCTTCGTTGACGGCGCCGATTATCGTCAATGTCGGTGGTGCCAATGGTTTTATCGTGCCGCTGATGGCCGCGCATCTCTTCTGCTTCTATTTTGGAATTCTCGCCGATGATACCCCGCCGGTGGGGCTGGCCTCTTATGCTGCCGCGGCACTGGCCCGTTCCGATCCGATTCCCACTGGAATCCAGGGCTTCATGTACGATATCCGGACCTCGATTCTGCCTTTCATGTTCATTTTCAACAGCGACCTTATTCTGCACAATATCAACAGTTGGCCGCTGGGGATCATGATCTTTATAACCGCCTGTATCGGGACCTGTTCCTTCGCCTCAGCCACCCAGGGCTGGTTTGTGACCAAAAACAAATGGTATGAACTGATTATCCTGCTGCTGGCGACCCTGATCATGTTCCGGCCGGACCTGGTGGCCCAGTACATTACTCTGCCCAGCAAATACCTGGCCTACCTGATTGGCATAGCGATTCTGGCCGGAGTCTACATGCTGCAGAAACGGCGGCTGGTACGTGAGGAAGCCGCAGCTTAGAGCAAGGATTGTTTTACGATAGCTCCTCTGGACTGTCCCGCAGCGGGTTTTGCCTGTCTGCGGGATAGTTGCGTTTGTAAATGAAAAAGCTAAGGAGAATAGTCATGAAAGTCGAGATAACGATCCTCTGTGAAAATTCCGTCGCCATGCCATTCGGTGGTATCGGTGAGCACGGTTTCGCCTGTTTTATCGAGACCGAGCAAGGCAGCTACCTTTTCGATACCGGTCAGGGTCTCGGTCTCAGCCAGAATGCCATGCTTTTGAAGAAGGATCTCGCTTCGATCGAGGCGATCATGCTCAGTCATGGCCATTACGATCATACCGGGGGCTTGCCCCAGGTTCTGCGCCAGCGGGGACCGGTGCCGGTCTACGCCCATCCCGAGATCTTCATCGAGCGTTTCTGGGGGCGGGCCCGGCGGGCTATCGGCCTGCCCTTCCGGCGCTCCTTTCTCGAATCGCTGGGGGCCGATTTCCGGCTTTCCCGGGAGATGACCGAGATCGCTCCGGGCCTGACCCTGACCGGCGAAGTGCCGCGTCACACCACTTTCGAAAAGGGCGATGCCGAGATGGTGGCCCGCTACGATGACGGCCACGAAGTCAAACCCGACCCGATTGCCGATGATCTCTCCCTGGTTATCGATTCCGACCGGGGTCTGATCGTCATCCTGGGTTGTGCCCATGCCGGGATGGTCAATATCCTCGATTACATCATGGAAAAATTCAACCGTGATAAGATCTACGCGGTGATCGGCGGTACCCACCTCGGTTTTTCCGAAGAGGAGCAGTTTTCCGAAACGTTAAAGGTCATCGATCGCTACGGGATTGAGAAACTCGGGGTTTCCCATTGTACGGGGCTGGAAAAATCGGCCCTGCTTTATGCGAAAATGCCGGACCGTTTCTTTTTCGCCTGCGTCGGGGCGAGCCTGAAAGTGTAACCCAAGGAGCCAACGAAAAATCATGGCAACCAGATTCGCGGAAACCGTAGAGAAGGTCCGGGCCGGGGAGCGCCTGAGTAAAGACGAAGCTCTCTGCCTCTACGAGGAGGGCGATCTTTTCACTCTCGGCCGACTGGCCGCCGAGCGTAACCAAAAGCTCAATGGCGAGGTGGTTTTCTACAATATCAACCGCCATATCAACCCGACCAATATCTGCGTCAACCAGTGCCGCTTTTGCGCCTACAGCCGACTCAAGGGCGAGGAGGGAGCCTACGAGCAGGGGGTTGGCGAGATCCTGGCCGAGGTCGAAAGTGCGGAGGACCTGGGAATCCGCGAATTCCATATCGTCGGTGGTCTTCACCCCGACTGGCCCTTCGAGTTCTATCTCGAACTACTGCGCGGGCTCAAAAAGGCTCATCCCGGGATAGTCATCAAGGCCTTTACCGCGGTTGAGATCGACTATTTCGCCAAAATCAGCGGGCTATCGGTGCCCGAGGTTTTCACCCGGCTCAAGGAGGCCGGGCTGGAAGCGATGCCCGGTGGCGGGGCCGAAATCTTCACTCCCGAAGTCCGGAACCGGATCTGTCCCGAGAAGATTTCCGGGGCTCGTTGGCTCGAGATCATGGAGCTGGCCCACGCGGCCGGGATTCCGACCAACGCGACCATGCTCTACGGCCATGTTGAAAGTATTGCCGACCGGATCGACCACATGGAGGAACTGCGCCGGCTTCAGGACCGGACCCATGGTTTCCAGGTTTTTATTCCCCTGGCCTTTCACGCCACCAATACCGATATCCGCAAGAAGGGCGAGACTTCGGGCATAGATGATCTCAAAACCCTGGCCGTCGCCCGCCTCTATCTCGACAATTTCCGTCATCTCAAGGCTTACTGGGTAATGCTCGGAGAAAAGATTGCCCAACTGGCCCTGCTTTTCGGGGTCAACGATCTCGACGGTACCGTGGTCAAGGAGCGTATCACCCATGCGGCCGGAGCCAAAAGCGCGGTCGGTCTCGATGAAGACTATATCCGCAACCTCATTCGCCGGGCCGGCAAGGAGCCGGTTGAGCGGGACACCTTCTACCGGTCGCTGAGTGGCCTAAAAGATGGGAAGGAGCGGGGAAATGACTGACCGAATCGACCGGCAGACCGCCCTTGAACTTTATCACGAGTGTGGTCTGCTGGAATTGGGTGAAAGAGCCCATGCCCTTCGTCTCGAGCTCCATCCCGAGCCCGAGGTGACCTTCGCCATCGACCGCAATATCAACTACACCAACATCTGCCGTTGTCGTTGCCGTTTCTGCGCCTACTACCGCAATCCCGGGGATGACGATGCCTTTGTCATCGCTCCGGAAACCCTGCGCCAGAAGATCCGGGAGACCCTCGACCTGGGAGGCACCCAGATCCTGCTCCAGGGTGGTCTCAATCCGGACCTTAAAATCGATTACTATATCGCCTTGCTCGAAAACATCCGGGCCGAGTTTCCGGCCATCCATGTTCATGGTTTCTCTCCGCCCGAGATCTGTCATATCGCCGAGATCTCGGGACTTGAGACGGGTGAGGTTCTGAGCCGCCTGAAAAGTGCCGGTTTGGGATCGATGCCAGGCGGCGGAGCCGAAATTCTCGATGACCGGGTCCGCAGCCGTATCAGTCCGGAAAAGATCGGCTGGCGCAAATGGCTCGGAGTCATGGAGGAGGCCCACAGCCTGGGGCTCAGGACCACTGCGACGATGATGTTCGGATCTCTCGAAACCCCGGAAGAGTTGATTGAACACCTCTTCCGGGTGCGCGAGGTCCAGGATCGGACGGGAGGGTTTACCGCCTTCATTCCCTGGAGTTTTCAACCGGCCAACACCGATTTGGCCCGAGAGGTCGAAAATCCGGCCACCGGTATCGACTATCTCCGGGTCCTGGCCCTCTCCCGCCTGGTGCTCGATAATATCGACAATCTCCAGGCCTCCTGGGTCACCCAGGGTACCAAGCTGGCCCAGGTCGCCCTCTGCTTCGGAGCCAACGATTTCGGTTCGACGATGATCGAGGAGAATGTCGTTGCCGCAGCCGGGGTCCATTTCTCGATCTCTCTGGAGGAGCTGGTCGACACCATCCGCGAAGCCGGTTTCAAGCCTGTCCAGCGCGATACCCTTTATCGCCGGATACGG
>JAADEO010000147.1 GCA_013153415.1 Deltaproteobacteria bacterium | reverse complement strand
ACCTGCGGGCCAAAATCAAGGAGCCCGGCTATATCACCGACCTGCTGCGCCGGTTGCTGCTGGACAATCGGCACCGGGTGCGTCTGACGATGGTGCCCGACAGTGAACTCGCTTCGAGACAGGACAAAGCTCTCAGTGCCCGTCTGGCGGCTCGCCTGCGGGCCCTCGAAGAGGAGGAAAAGCGGGAACTGGTCGCCCGGGCCGCGGCTCTGGCGGCCCGCCAGCGGGAAAAAGACGACCCTGAAATCCTGCCCCGGGTGGGACTCGAGGATGTGCCGGCCGAGATGCCGATTCCCGAGGGCCGGGAGCAGCGCAAGCCTCTGCCGATAACCTTTTTTGCCGCCGGTACCAACGGCCTGGTCTACCAGCAGGCGGTTTTCGATCTGCCGAAACTCGATGACGAATTGCTGGAGATTCTGCCCGACTACTCCTCCTGTCTCACCGAGCTGGGCTGCAACGGTCTCGATTACCGGCAGACCCAGGCCTGGCAGGCCCAGGTTTCCGGTGGCATCGGAGCCTATTACAAGGTGCGTGGCGCGGTCGATGATCCCTTAGAGGTCAAGGGCTGTTTCGTGCTTTCCGGGCGCGCCCTGCGGCGCAATCATGCCCGGCTTACCGAGCTGCTGGCCAAAACCGTAACTACGGTCCGTTTCGATGAGGTCGAGCATATCCGGGAGATCATGGCCCAGGCCCTGGCCCACCAGGAGCAACAGGTTACCGCGGCCGGTCATCTGCTGGCGATGCGGGCCGCGTCGGCCGGTTGCAGTCCGGTGGCGGCCCTGAGTCATCAGGTTCACGGCCTGGCCGGGCTCAGGAAACTGAAAAAACTGTATGCGGAAATTTCCGCCGACCGGGAGCGCCTGGTTTCCTTCGGCAGCAGTTTCGCGAAGCTGCATGAGATCATCACTGCGGCCTCATGCCGTTTTCTCCTGGTCGGAGAAGCGGATTACGAAACCGGGTTGCGGGATGAACTGGAGCAGGGTTGGCGGGATTGCGGTCTGGTGGGCCGGGACGGGACTGAGCCGTTTGTTCTGAATGGTTTTTCTGAACATTCGGTTCGCCAGATCTGGACTGCCGACAGCAGTGTCAATTTTTGCGCCAAAGCCTATGCGACGGTGACTATCTCTCATCCCGATGCCGCGCCGCTGGCGGTGTTGGGCGGTTTCTTGCGCAATGGTTATCTCCATCGCGCCATCCGCGAGGAGGGGGGCGCTTACGGTGGTGGCGCCGGTCACGATCCCGGTAGCGCCGCTTTTCGTTTCTACTCTTATCGGGATCCCCGGCTCGAGGAGACTCTGGCCGATTTCGACCGCTCCCTGGAGTGGTTGCGCAAGGCCGATCACGAGCCGCGCCAGGTTGAAGAGGCGATCCTGGGGGTTGTCAGCCAGCTCGATAAACCCGGTTCCCCGGCGGGTCGCGCCAAGCAGGCTTTCTACGACAAATTTTTCGGTCGTGATCCGGAACTGCTGCGTGAGTACCGACAGCGGGTACTGCGGGTCGAACTTGAGGACCTCAAACGGGTGGCCGCCACCTACCTCGAGCGGGAACCTCGCGGTATCGCCGTGCTTACCGATGCCCGGACCGCGGCTCGTAAAGCCGATGAACTGGGATTCGAGGTGATCGAGCTGAACTGACCGGGATCTTCACCAGTGAACTGACAAAAAAAGCCGCGGGGTAATTCCCGCGGCTTTTTCATGTTTGCTGGCTTGTTTCTTGTCGGCCCGGATCAGTCTTCAAAGGCCATGCTGGTTTTCCACTCCTGCCAGACGTTGCCGACCAGGGCGGGGCCGGGCTGCAGGGTCTTTTTCCCCGGCTTCCAGCCGGCCGGACAGGCTTCGGCCCCGGCCTTGGCCCGGACATGCTGATAAGCCTGGATCTGACGGATGGTTTCGGAGATATTGCGGCCCACCGGCGGGGTCAGAACCTCGAAGGCCTGGACGACGCCGTCGGGATCGATGATGAACCGGCCACGATTCTCGACCTTGGCCTCTTCATTGAAAACTCCGTAGAGTTTGCCGACTTCGCCGCCGGCATCGGAAAGCATCGGGAAGGGGACGCCGCCATCGACCATCTTGGAGAGTTCATTGTCGTTCCACATCTTGTGGACGAAAACCGAATCGATGCTCATCGACATGACTTCGACGCCGAGCTCGCTCAAAACCGGGTATTTTTCGGCAACTACCGAAATCTCGGTAGCTCAGACGAAAGTGAAATCACCCGGGTAGAAACAGAGCAGCACCCATTTGCCGAGCTGGTCGGAAAGTTTGAAATCCTTGAATTCTCCCTGCTGATAGCCGGAAGCGGTGAAGTCCGGAGCTTTGTGTCCTACCTGAATCATGGCTTTACCTCCATCTTGAATGTTGTTGTTCGGTTTATACCGTATCGATACTATCTTCAGTCAAGCTTGGGATGCGGGGTGGCATCGGTCGGCTTGGGGAAGATCGGGTGGGTGATCTGGGGCTGTTTCCCCGTGGTGGTTTTCAGAAAAGCGACCACATCGTCCAGCTCCTTTTTGCTCAGAACGCTTTCCAACTGGGCCGTGCTCATGACTGCGACCGCAGCTTTCAGCCCCCAGACCTTGCCGGAATGGAAATAGGGTGCGGTCAGCTCGATGTTGCGCAGTGACGGGGATTTGAAAGAGAATTCATCTTCAGTAGCGTGCGTGACCTTGAAGCGGCCCTTGTCGTCGCCGACGATCCGGCTGATGGGGGAGTTGACCACGCCGAAGGTGTAATAGTCGTCGCCGCCCATGTTGATGCCGCCATGACAATCGGCGCAGCCCTTGTCGATGAAAGCCTTAAGCCCTCTTTTCTCTTGTTCGTTGAGGGCTGAGGAATCGCCTTTGAGGAACTTGTCGAAACGGGAATCGGGGGTGATCAGGGTCGCTTCGAAAACCTCGATCGCCTTGGCCATATTGTCGAAAGTGACCGGGTCCTTGTCCTGCGGAAAAGCCTTTTTGAAGAGCTCGATATATTCCGGCATGCTTTTCAAGGTCTTGATGACCTGTTCGGGAGTGTTGTTCATTTCGACGCTGGCCTGTACCGGACCCTTGGCCTGCTCGGCCAGGTCTTTGGCTCGGCCATCCCAGAACTGGGCGACATTGTAGACCGAGTTGAGAACCGTGGGAGCGTTGCGGGGGCCTCTGCGCCAGCCGTGGCCGGTCGAGGTCTCCTGGTAATCAGCTCCACCGAGACCGACATTGTGGCAGGTGTTGCAGCTGATCAGGGCGCTGCTCGAGAGCCGGGGTTCGAAATAGAGGATCTTGCCCAGCTCAAGCTTTTCCGGAGTGGCGGGATTGTCTTTGAGAACCGGCGGTTTGGCGGGAATGGGTTTGAAGTAGTCGGTAGCTTCGGCGATCAGTTTGTCGCCGGCCAGGGCCGGTGCTGCGACCAGAAAAAATATTCCGATAACAATGACGCAACTGAAAAAAACTTTTTTCATTTGAAGATCCTCCCTCTAGGTTTATTATGAAAGTTCTTATTAACTTTGTGGCCCGGAAAGGGGCCCGTTCGGGTGTGGAATTTGTCCCTGCATCCAGGGTACTGAGTGGCAGTTTATATTGCATATTATGTGCTTGGAAACCGCTTTTGTCAATGTTTAGTACCTTATCAGGTCACTTTCTGCACAAAAAAAATAAGAAAAAATCAGCAGAAAATGTTCTGGTAAGATTACTTGTTCGCGGTGAGCAGGTCGCTGTCGTTGAATTTGCAATAAAAATGGCGCTAGCTACAAACTGTGAGATTGCAAATATTAGCCAGTTTGCAAGAAAGCACTAC
>JAADEO010000230.1 GCA_013153415.1 Deltaproteobacteria bacterium | reverse complement strand
CAGGCCGCCGAAAACAAAAAATAGGGCATCTCGGCGTCCGGCTCCGAGTCCAACCACTCCGGTTCCGGGGCAGAAGCCGCCCAGGGCCCAGCCCGACCCGAGGATGATGCCGCCGATAATGACGCCTACGTAGGAGCTCTTGACGCTCAGATGAGCCGGGTCGATCAGACCGGCGGCCAGGAAGAGGAAAAGTCCGAGACTGGCGCTGCCGATGCCGAGCAGGATCGCTTTCATCAGGTGGAAATCTTTCAAACGCAGCATATCGATGATCTTACGGGGGGAAGCGGCTCCGACCTTCTGCAGAACGAAACCGAACATAAATCCGAGAAAAACCGCCAGCAGCAATTTCATTTCAATCCTCCCTTCCGTAAAGAAGAATAGCGGTGGGCACGGCTGCGGCGAAAGCGCCGAAAGCAAAAAGGTAGCCGCTCAACGATGTTTGCATCATGCCGCTCATCATATGGCCGCTGGTACACCCCCCGGCCAGGCGAGCGCCGAAGAGCACCAGGATGCCGCCCATGAAAGCTGCCAGGCAGCGTTGTCCCGATGGGGGGTCGAAACCGCTGCCGGGGGAGGTCGCCGGTGAGGGTCGGGGCTCGTTCTGATTTTGCATCCGCCGGGCGGCCAGGCCTCCGGCAACCATTGCCAGGACGAAGACGAAACCGTAGTTTAATGGTTGGGCCACGTGGGCGGCATATTTGCCGCCACTTTTATCGAGATAGGGATTGGGGCTGGTATAGCCGTGTTTGGCGGCAGGATCGGGGATGATGATGTCGTCGGCGATAAAGTTCCAGATGATACCGTCCATGATTACGAACTGGGTCGAGACCCCGATCGGTTTGACCAGGGCCACGGCCACCAGAAAAGAGAAACCGAGCGCCAATCCGCCGGCCCGCCAATTCCACTGTTGCTGAAAAAGAAAGTTTTTCATTTTTCCCTCACTTCGGATGATTTGCTTGGTACTGGTTTGCTGGCCTGATAGAGACTGTTTCGTTCCCAGAAGACCCCATCGTGCCAGCCTTGAATAGTACTTTCCGGGGTCGCCTTTTGGAGCCGTTTCAGGGCCCAGCAGCAATATTCCCGGTTCTTTTCCACTCCGGCGAAACGTCGCTTGAGTTTGGCTGCGACCACCGCCGTCGTGCCGCTGCCGAGAAACGGGTCGAAAATGAAATCATTTTCGCGGCTGCTGGCGAGTATCAGTTTGGCGACCAGTTTCTCCGGTTTCTGGGTGGGATGATCAGTGTTTTCCGGCATCGACCAGAACGGAATCGTGATATCGGTCCAGAGGTTGGAGGGGTGGGTGATGCGGAATTTGCCGTTTGTCTCCTCCCGCCAGTCTTTGGGTCTGCGGTCTCCGGTCCGGTAAGGGGCCAGCACCCGGCGTTTCATTTTGACGGCATCGACGTTGAAGTAATACTCTTTGCCGAGGGTGCAGAACCAGATGTCCTCGCTGTTGTTTTTCCAGTTTTTTTTCGCCCCGCGTCCTTTTTCCCTCTCCCAGGTGATCCGGTTCCGCAGGTGGAAAAAATCTTCCAGGATCGGGGCGATAATCAGCGAGGTCGCCCAGTCCGAACAGACATACACGGTCGCCTCAGGCTTGAGCAGCGGTACCAGCCCGTCCAGCAGTCTTTTGAACCACTCCCCGTATTGGCTGCGTTCCTGTTTCCGGAAGATGCTGCCATGAAAGTTCTTGCCCAGGTTGTAGGGTGGATCCATGATCATGAGATCAATGCATCCGTGCGGGATAAACTTTGCCGCCGTAAAGATATCCTGATTGATTATCCGGCCGACAAGCTCCCGGGGGCCGCATTTTCGGTGCAGGGTTGTCAGCCCTCGGCTCAAATGGTCGAGTTCTTCGTCGGAACAGGTCAGGGTGCGGTTGCGTGGAGCTCTGGTTTTGGGTTTTTTCATCATGTCTGTCGGGAAAAAGGGGCGGCTGCCCCGGCCTGGAAAACCGGAACTGCCAGATTAGCAATTTAGTGAAATTTTTGCAAAAACAAAATCTCACATGGACCAGTGTGCTCGGGTGGGCTGATCGTCCCGTGGTGAAATAGAGGCCGATGGCCAGGGACGATGCGAGAAAGCATGAACCTTGTTGTGAAAAGGGACGGGTTTGCGGTTTCGGAGATGGTGATGGCAGAGGTGCAAGCGATGAGGTCGGCCAGGGAGTTGGGCATGCCGCCGAAACCGTGCGGTTGAAAGCCCTGGGGCAGGACCTGCCAGTGATTGTTGATAATGGCGAATACCAGAGTTGCCAAAACCCGTTTCAAAGAAAACCGATGTCCCCGTTCCGGGTATAGGGAAAAAAGTCCGGCAAACCGCCGCGCTGCAGGTCGTCGACAACCACGAAGAGGAGCAGAGAGCAGCAGGTCGAGGACTTCCAACTCGGCAAACGAGCAGGCCGACAACCGCCCATTGCAGATGGAGGTCAGTGTCAGAGCGGTTCCGGCGACCGTCAGGAACCACTCTTGGAGGAGAAAACTGAGCCGTGGTCGGGATGAGGCAATGTCCGTATCAGCGGGCCCGTCGTCGTGCGGGTCGTGGTCGCGGCATCGGTCTCGGGCGCGGCCGACCGATATTGGCCGGGGGCCGGGGTTTGGGAACCGGTTGGATGGTAACCGGCCCATGCGGGGGGCGTCCCGGCGGCTTTCCGGGAGGTTTCCCGGGCCGGTCGGGCCGGTGAGGCCGGTCATCGTCATCGTAGTAATAGGGCGGGGGATAGTAGTAGCCGTATCCGGGGCGGTAGTTGTAGCCCCGGTAGACCGAGTACTGGCTCGTGGTGACGTAGTTGGTGCCATCACTTTCACAGCCGGTCAACAGGAACAGAATCCCACCAAGGAGCATGAGCAGGGTGAAGGCCCTCCTTCTATTCATGGTTTCCCTCCTCGGCAAAATTCCAGGGTTGGATGACCAGTAGAGCGCCGGTGGTATCGGTGATCAGGGCGGCATCCGGGTTGTCGGGAGTCTGGCCGGGGGTCAGCAGGACCCGGCCGCCCAAAGAGGTGACTTTGTCGAGCAGGGCGCCGGCATCAGTCACCCGGACGGTCGGTACCCAGCGGCCGCGGAAAATCTTTTCCCGGATTAAGCGGATACCGGCTCTCCATTTGCCCTCGTTGATGAGAACGACATAGTCGTTTTCACGCAGAATCTTTTCGTAGCCGCCGAGTTTTCGATAGAAAACGGCGGTCTGGTCGAGATCGGTAGTCCAGTCTTCAAGCCAGAGCCAGTCTCCGATGCCGGGCTCGATCTCCGGTGGATCCCCGTCACGGGTTCTGAGGATTACCAGGTAGGCTCCCTCCGGGTCGCTGATCAGGGCGCCCCGGCCGCGGCGGCTCATGTCTACCGGGCCATTGAGGATCTTGCCGCCCTGTTTTTCGACCCAGACTGCGGCCGCGTCGACATCGTTGACCGACATCGAAGCCAGCCACTGGGCTGCGACCTTGTCCTGCTTTTCGGGTTTGAGCTCGATGATGCCGCCGATCCGGCGGTTATTGTTGCTGATAACGGTATAATTGTTTTCGTGTTCGAACGTCCAGCCGAAAAGCCCGCCGTAGAACTTTTCCGCCCGTTTGGCATCCGGAGTTACCAGATCGAGCCAGATGATACGGCCGGGATGCCAGGTTGCGGTTGGTCGGGTTGTGACCGGGGGCAGCAGGTCGCCCTGTCTCGGCGATGACTGCGAGACACAGCCGGCCAGCAGCAGTAACAGGAGCGCGGTGCCGAGAAAGCGAAGTACGGGGAAATGGCGTGAAGTCATGGGCTCTCTCCTCAAGGAATGGGGGAATGGCAACCACTTGTGGGAACTTGACGGGCGAGGATTGC
>JAADEO010000045.1 GCA_013153415.1 Deltaproteobacteria bacterium | reverse complement strand
GCCGACGGCCCATTTCCGTCTGGCAGAACTTTTCGAGGAAGACGAAAAAGATGGTTTCAGTTTAACCCTCGCCGGTCGTCGCTATCCGGTGACCGTGAGTTAGAGTGGAGTGTTCCCGTGAATGATATGGCGCAGATTATAGGCCAGGCTGATGATGAAGTGCTGATTCGTTTGGTGATGGATGCTTTTCGCCGGACTCTGGTCCATTACGGTTTCTGGTATGCCGAGGTCGAACACCAGCTCGGCATGGAGAAGGCTTTCCAGGTGGAGCGTAAAGTCTGGTCGGCTTCATCTGCCAACCAGATGAAACGTCTTGGCAAGGTTCTCGGTTTTGCGGTCGAGGCCGACGGCACCCCGGCTCGGCTCAAGAAGCTTTCCCGGGAGGAGTTGCTCGAGCTATTGAAAAATCTCGGTGTCAACTGGCTCGCCAATGACGGGATCTGGTTTCAGGCGGTGGAGTTCGAACACGGGATGATCGATGCCAAGCGCTGCAACGATTCCTGCTGGACCCGTTATTCTCCTTATGAGGCCGAGCGGATCAAGGAGCTTCTCGAACTGCCGGAAAACGGCGGTATTCCGGCCCTGAAAAAGGCTCTGGCTTTTCGTATGTACGCCCTGATCAACCGGCAGTCGATCGAGGATGTCGATGACCGCTGCATTATCTTCCGGATGAACGAGTGCCGGGTCCAGCTGGCCCGGCAGCGCAAGGGGTTGGATGACTATCCCTGCAAATCGGTTGGCCTGGTCGAGTATCCCTACTTTGCCCGAACGATCGATTCCCGGATCAAAACCGAATGTCTCGGTTGCCCCCCCGATCCCCATCCGGACGAATGGTTCTGCGCCTGGAAGTTCACCCTGGAAGAGTAAGGATTTGTCTTGTGCCCAGAAATATTCCCCTTTTCACATTCAATCGCTGCACCAGTGTCGAAGTGGTAGGTGACAACGAACTGCGTTCAGTTTGTCGTCTTCGTGATAGTGTCACTGATGCCGAGATCGCTGTTAATGTCCGTCTCCCGGATCTAGAGATTATCGGGATTTCCGGTTATTTTCACCATGACCGCCTGCAACCTCCAGCCGATCTCGACGCCCACCTGCGGCGCGTGGTCGGGGTCCGGGTCGGCAGCGGCATGCTGAAGATCATTGCCGGACTGTTGGGCGAGGATGAGAACTGCCGGCAGCTGGTCTACATGGTCGAGGAGTGTTGCCACGGGGTAATCCTGAACCTGACCAGAAAAGTTCTGTTGCAGGCTCCCGATGACGAGGCTGGCAGTTTTGCCTTTTTTTCGGGGCTGGTAAAAAAGAGTACCCGGCTCTATGATCGCTGTGCCGCCTATGCCGCAGGCAGTCCTTTGGTCCGGGAATTCGAAGCCGAGAAACAGGAACGGGAGTCTTCGTCATGAGCTCCCAATTCATGCGCAGCAAGCTGATCAATGTCTGCCGGCTGGATAATAATACTCTGGTCGTGCACGGTGTTCTCGATGATTCGATCTATTCCCTGGAACTCGATTTCAAGGTCGAGCTCGCCGGGTTGGGTTGTTTTGACGTGGAGGGCCGCTGGCTACGCTGGACGACGCCGGAATGTCCCCGCTCTCTGGAATTCATCCGGCTGGTAGAGGGGCTCAAACTGACTGATCCGGTCAGCGAGCGGGTTCATAAAACCCTGGGTCGCCGCTCCTGCCGCCACTATGCCAATCTTTTTCTCGAAATGGTTTACGCGGTCCGGGAAACCGTCAGAATGCTTGAGCTGGACCTGCCGGGGGCGGCCTTGTCGGAACCTGAACCACCGGCGGAAGCGGACGAAGCCGGAGATGAGCCGGAAAAGGTATCGTCAACCGTGGCTTCTCCGGAGAGAACTGCTTCCCGTGGCTTTTCGCAAAAACCAGCCGGGGGTTTTATTGTCGATCTTCACCTCCATACCGCTCCGGCCTCGCCCTGCGCTTCGGATTCGGTGGCGGAGATGATCGTTGTGGCCAAGAAAAGGGGGTTGGATGGAATCTGCCTGACCGATCACAACTATCTCTGGAGCGAGAAAGAGGTGCAGAAGTTGCGTGAGCGCCACGATTTTCTCATCCTGCGGGGCAATGAGGTGGTGACCGACCAGGGGGATATGCTGGTTTTCGGTTTTCATGAGGAGATCCGGGGGGTGGTTCGTCTGCGCGATCTCAAGGAGCAGGTCGCGGCCCGTGGCGGATTTATCATTGCCGCCCACCCCTTTCGCGGTTTTCTGACCTTTGCCGCTGACGATATCGGTTTGACGGTCGAAAGCGCCAGCCGCCGCGAGATGTTCAAATGGGTGGATGGTGTTGAGGTCCTCAACGGCCGGGTTACCGAGAATGAAAACCGGCTGGCCCGGGAGGTGGCAGCCGCCCTGCATCTGCCGGCGACCGGGGGCAGTGATGCCCACCAGGTTTCCGAGGTCGGGCGCTGTGCCACGCTGTTTCCTGCCCCTTTCCATGATGAAACCGGCCTGGTTGCCGCCCTGCGGTCCGGCGATTACCGGCCCTTGAGCCTTTCCGGAGATTAATCGGCATGATGACACCAGACTGGGAAAAAACCGTTCGTCGCCTGGAGCGCCTCCTGCGCCTGAAATCATTTCCGGTGGCTTTCAAGATGCTGGCCCGGAAGCAGGAACTGGAGGAGATCGCTTTTCTGCGCCGGCCGAACCAGGCTCTGACCCTCTGCCAGATGCTCAATCTGGCCCGTAATTTCGACTGGACCGTCGGGGCCGAGCGCAAGGACTTTATCTTCTCCTCCTGTTCCTCCATGCTGGGCTTGGAAAAGGTGCCGGAAACCCACCGGGATGGGACCTTCCGCAATATCGTCTGGGTCGCCACCAAGGAAGACGGACGGCGTTACGAGGCCGCCATTCCCCGCTTGCCGGAAGGACATTACGAGGCCGTGGCCCTGGCCCCCCTGGTCTACAATCCCTTTGCCCCCGACCTGGTTTTGATCTACGCTAATCCTGCCCAGATGATCCTGCTGATCAATGCCCTGCAGTTTACCGACTACGAGGTTTTCAAATTCTACTGCGTCGGGGAAAGCTCCTGTGCCGATGCCATCGCCCGCTGCTTCAATGAAGGTAAACCCTATCTCGCCTTGCCCTGTTATGGGGAGCGTCGTTACGGCCACGCCCAGGATGACGAGCTGGTCATGGCTCTGCCCCCGGCTGCGGTGGAGAAGGCTCTGGCCGGTCTTGAAACCCTCTACCGGCGCGGGGTGCGCTACCCGATCTCCTATGCCGGTGCCGAGAGCGATTTGCGGGCGATCTTTCCTCCCGCCTATCTCGGTCTCGAGGAGATGATGGCCAAGGTCAAGGGCTCCGGCCGCCACCTGCTGCTTGGAGTGACCGGCGGTATCGCCGGTGGCAAAAGCACGGTTTCGCAGATGCTTGCCGAACTCGGGTCCCCGCTGATCGATTTCGATGAAATCGCCCGGCGGGTGGTCGAACCCGGTACCGAAGGCTACAGGCAGATCGTCGACTATTTCGGCCGCCAGGTGCTGGCTGACGACGGTACCCTGGACCGGAAAAAACTCTCCGATATAGTTTTCGGCGATCTCGAGAAGAGAAAGAAGCTGGAGAGTTTCACCCATCCCCCGATCTACGAGGAGTTTTTCCGGGAGATCGAAGAGATAACCGCCCGGGAACCGGAGGCGATTATCCAGGTGGCGGTGCCCCTGCTGGTCGAACTCAACCTGCAGTACCTGTTCGACCGTATCCTCGTGGTCGAGGTCCCGGTCGCCACCCAGCTCGAGCGTCTGATGGCCCGGGACGGGATCAGCCGGGAGGCCGCGGAAAAGATCATTCAGGCTCAGTTGCCGATCACCGAAAAGCTCCAGTTTGCCGATTTTGTCGTTGATAACAGCCGGGATTTGGCGTATACCCGGAAACAGATCGAGGATCTATGGCGGCAGTTGAGTCAGCGCGGGGATTGTGCCAGGGGGGATAAGAATGACGGGTGATCTGCAGTTTGCCCCTTACCAGGAAGTCGAAGTCTCCCGGATTCCCGGGGGTGAGCATTACCAGACCCACCTCCTGACCCGGGTCGGGGAGACGATTATTATCGATCGTCCCAAGCGCCGCAACCGTAGCGGCGGCTGGCGCTATTTCGATACCGTCTATGTCAATAACCTGCTCCACCTGGTCTACGAGTATGCCGGAATACGCTACGAATTCAATGCTTCAGTGCTCAAAGTCAGCTATGTTCCTTTCTACCATCTCTGTCTGAAACTGCCTGATCCGCGGGAGATCAAGACCGAGAAGATCTGGGGCAACCCCCGTTACAACGGTCTCGTGCCGGTGACCCTGACGGCCCGGCACAAGGAGGGGCACGAGGTTCTTTTAAGCCAGCGTTCATATATGGTAGATATCGGTCGCCAGGGGATCGGCATTTTGAGCGAGAACAAGATTCCCCGGCGTTTCCTGCTGGAGATGCAGGTGGCCGCTGATGTCGGGCTGAAACTCAAATGCAAGGTTCGCAACGTCAAGGACGGGCGGGTCAACGATTTCTATTATTATGGTTGCGAGATCGAGCAGGTCAGCGACGAGGAGGCTTTTAGCGAATATCTCGAGTTCCTGGCCGCCGCGGACGAGTTTTTCACCCAGGTACCGACCGATGTCGGCAGTGATGATTACTCATTTTTCAGTTTTATCTGAGTGAAAAGGGATTGTTCCCGTGATGCCGGGAGGGTCGCTAAGGCGCCCCTCCCTTTTATTTTCTGGTTGACAGCTTTCCGGATAAACAATTATAGAGTCCTTTCGCAGTACCGCCGGCCGGAAAGGCGGCATAAATGTTGAATTTATCCAAGAGAGATTGAAAAGAAAATGGCAAAGGTTGAGATAGAGATTGAACGCTGCAAAGGATGCGGGCTCTGTGTCGAGGTCTGCCCGGAGCAGGTTTTAGAAATCGGTCGGGAGATAAATCTGAGCGGTTATCAGTATGTAACGGTGGTGCAGGCCGAGGCCTGTATCGGCTGTTGCCGCTGTGCCGAGATGTGTCCGGATACGGCCCTAGCGGTGTGGAGGTAGAGCTTCAAGATGAGTAAACCCTTGAAAAAGGTTTTCAGCAAAGGCAACGAAGCCATCGCCATGGCGGCGATCAATGCCGGCTGTCACTACTATTTCGGTTATCCGATTACGCCGCAGAACGAAATCCCCGAGTATATGGCCGAGCACCTGCCGGCGGTCGGGGGCGAGTTTCTCCAGGCCGAGAGCGAGATTGCCTCTATCAATATGTTGCTTGGCGCCGCGGCTACCGGAGTGCGGGTCATGACCTCCTCCAGCGGTCCCGGGATTTCCCTGATGCAGGAGGGCTTCTCCTATTTTGCCGGTAACGAGCTGCCGGCCGTGGTTGTCAACATGAGCCGCCAGGGGCCGGGGCTCGGGGGCATCAACGCCACCCAGGGAGACTATTTCCAGTCAGTCAAAGGTGGTGGTCACGGGGATTACAAGCTGATTGTTCTGGCCCCGCACACCGGCCAGGAACTTTACGACCTGACCATCAAGGCCTTCGAACTGGCCGAGAAATACCGGATGCTGACCCTGGTCCTGGGCGATGCCATTTTAGGCCAGATCAAGGAGCCGATCACGCCGTGGGTGCCCGAAAAGACCAGTGGCGGCGATGATCGCGACTGGCTCATAACCGGGGCCAAGGGGCGTCCCCCGCGGCGTATCACCTCACTTTTCCTGGCCGACGGCGAGATGGAGAAGCACAATTGGCATCTGCAGGAGAAGTATGCCCGCCTCGAACGCGACGATGTCATGGTCGAGGACCGGGATACGGCAGACGCCAAGCTGGTGGTCGTGGCTTTCGGCAGCGTCGCCCGGATCGTCAAAAGCGCCATCGACCAGGCCCGGGCCGCGGGCATGAAAGTGGGGCTGGTGCGGCCGATCACCCTTTTTCCCTTTCCCCGGAAACTGCTGGGAGAGCTGGGTGGCAACTGTAAGAATTTCCTGGTTGCGGAGATGAATACCGGCCAGATGGTGGAAGATGTCAAACTGGCTCTGCCGGGAGACTGCACCGTCGATTTCTACGGTCGTCCCGGCGGCTCGGTGCCGACCCCCGAAGACCTTTACGAAGTTATCAGCGCAACCTACAGCAAGCATAAGCTATAAGCAGGAATCTCAGTTATGAAACAGGTATTCAAACGGCCGGAGTCGATGACCGACAAGCCCTTTCACTTCTGTCCCGGCTGTCACCACGGCATCGTTCATCGCCTGGTGGCCGAGGCCCTGGACCATTTCAACCTTCGTGAAAAAACCATCGGCGTGGCCTCGGTCGGCTGTTCCGTCTTTCTCTACGACTACTTCGCCGTCGATGTTATCGAGGCCCCGCACGGCCGGGCCGCGGCTGTGGCCGCCGGCACCAAGCGGGTTTTGGGGGACAATATCGTTTTTACCTACCAGGGGGACGGCGATCTGGCCGCGATCGGTACGGCCGAGGTCATCCATGCCGCCAACCGGGGCGACAATATCACGGTGATCTTCGTCAATAACTCGATCTACGGGATGACCGGGGGCCAGATGGCACCGACCACCCTGCTCGGTCAGCGCTCGACGACCTCGCCCTATGGGCGCGACAACCTGCGGGACGGCTATCCCATCAAGATGACCGAGATGCTGGCCGCCCTCGAAGGACCGTCGCTGGTCTCCCGGGTCGCGGTCAACACTCCCGGCAATGTCAAGAAGGCCCGAAAAGTCATCCGTCAGGCCTTCCAGATGCAGATCGAGGGTAAAGGGTTCTCTTTCGTCGAGGTCCTTTCGACCTGTCCCACCAACTGGGGCATGAGCCCGCAGAAGGCCAACGAGCGGATCGCCGAGGAGATGATTCCCTACTTCCCGCTGGGTACCCTGAAACAGCGCGACGTTGTGGATGTTCTGTAAACCGTAACCCGAAACTTAGAGACTTGATATATGTACAATGATGTTATTATGGCCGGTTTCGGCGGCCAGGGAATCATGCTGATCGGAAATCTCTTGGCCTATGCGGCAATCCGGGAAGACAAGAACGTGACTTTCCTGCCCTCTTACGGGGTCGAGATGCGGGGTGGTACCGCCAACTGCGCTGTGGTCATCGACGAGCGCGATATCGGTTCGCCGATTGTCGGGCGGCCGATGTCTTTGATCGTCATGAACCGTCCTTCATTGGTCAAGTTCGAGCCCCGCATGAAGCCGGGCGGAGTGCTGATCCTCAACCGGACCCTGGTGCCGCCGGAGGTCTCGGAGCGGGATGATATCGACTTGGTGCCGCTGGATCTCAATGCGCTGGCCGAAAAAGCTGCCGGCAACGTCCGGCTGGCCAACATGGTGGCCCTCGGAGCCTATGTCAAAAAGAGCGGCGTGGTCTCGGTCTCGGCCGTGGCCGAGGCTCTGGAGGATGCTTTGAATCCCAAGTATCACAAGATGATTCCCGCTAACCGGCAGGCGATCGAGGCCGGAGCTGAGGCGGTTTCCTGACGTCTTTCAGGGTTGGGTGCAAACAGGAGGAACGGATAATGGAAGCGGTTAAAGTCGGCGAGAAAATCAAGAGTCTGCGCCAGGATAAAGCGATGTCGTTGCAGGACCTGGCGGCCCGGAGCGGCTACTCGACGGCCCTTCTCTCCCAGATCGAAAACCATCTGATCTCCCCTTCGCTGGGGGTGCTGGTCAATCTGGCCAAGGCCATGGAGGTTTCGATCGGAGCTTTCTTCGGCCGTGAAGAGACCGAGCCCTTCACCCTGATCCGCAAAGGCGAGGAGCATATCGTTTCGCGCTTTGCTTCCAAGGAGGGGGTGCGTTACGGTTATACCTATGAATCTCTCGGGGCCGGCAAGAAAGATCGCCGCATGGAGCCTTTTATCGTTACCCTGGAGCCGGCTACGATCAAGAATGACAAGTGCTATGGTCATGAAGGCGAGGAATTCATCTACGTGCTCGAGGGCAAGATCGACGTGACCTTGGGAGACCACACCGATGTCCTCGAGGAAGGGGACTGTATCTACTACGATTCCGTCATCCCCCATCGGGTCCAGTGTCACGGCGGGCAGACGGCCCGGATCCTGGCTGTGGTTCATCCCTAAGAGTTTTTCGTTGCATGAGCGTTAAAAGGCGGCACCGCTATGGTGGCGCCTTTTTTTATGGAGTGGAATGACGGATGTCAATGAATTGACATTTCCAAAGTTGTTCGGAGTAAAAGTTATTTTCTTTTTTTGATAATAATGGTAATGGTTTACGTTGCCCGGCAGGAGTTTTGACAGGCGGCATAATCATTGCTTTTACCTGTTTTGGATATTTCCGTCATGTAGTTTTTCCATGCTTGCCGTCAAGTTTTGAAAAGAGTTGTTGTTTTATGGATTTCGCGACCATCTTAGGGGTGATTTCAGCCTTCTCGCTGGTTTTTGCCGCCATTGCCACCGGTGGTGGCCTGCTGGTTTTTTGGAACCTGCCTTCCCTGCTGATCGTGGTCGGTGGCACCTTCGGCGCCACCTTGATCAGCTATCCTTTGAGTGAGTTTTTCAATCTTCTGCGCTACCTGAAAAACGCTCTTTTTAAAGACAACCTGCCTCTCAGCGAGCATATCGACACCTTGGTCAAACTGGTGCGCGAATCGCGCAAGGAGGGGATCCTGGCCCTGGAAAACCGCAGCAATGACATGTCTCTCGATCCTTTCATGCGCCAGGGGTTGGTTTTCCTGGTCGATGGTTTGAAGGCGGAGATGATCGAGGATATCCTGGCTCTGGATATCGAGAGCACGCGTGAGCGCCATGAACTCGGGGCCCAGATTTTTACTTCCATGGGTACCGTGGCCCCGGCCATGGGCCTGGTCGGTACCCTGATCGGCCTGGTGCAGATGCTGCAGACCATGGATGATCCGGCCAGCATCGGTCCGGCTATGGCGATTGCTCTGCTGACCACTTTCTACGGTGCGGTTCTGGCCAATTTCATTTTTTTGCCGCTGGCCGGTAAACTGCGTCGCCGCAGCCATCGCGAACTTTTCGCCCGGCGCCTGATCGCCGAGGGAATTGTCGCTATCGCCCGGGGAGACAATCCCCAGGTGGTCCGTTACCGGCTCGAATCCTTCCTGCCGCCGAACCTGCGTAAATCACAGGCGGCCGCGGTTCCGCCGCTGCTGTCGGGAGGTCGGCGCTGATGTTGAAAAAAACACTGTCGCCGGATCCGGGCAGCAGTAGCGGCTCAGGCGATCTGGTGCTGGCTCCGTTGATGGCTTCTCTGAGCCTGTTGCTGATCGCGTTTTTTATCCTTTTTTATTCGATGACCATGATCGATGAGAGCAAAAAGAATATCGCTGTGGGGTCCCTGCAGGGCAGTTTCGGTTATCTTGACGGCGGCCGGGAAGGTCTGGCCGTGCCAAAGACCAAGGCTCCCTTTCTCGAAACATCCCTGATCAGGGAACGGGTCCGGGACCTGCAGGAACGTCTGCGGGACTACCTGCGCCGGCGGGGAATCAAGCCGGACGGACTCGAGGTAACGGCTGGAGAGCGGGGGCTTACGGTAAAATTTGTTCATCGGCTGGTTTTTATTCCGGGCCGGGCGCAGTTGAGCCCGACCGGCCGGGCTCTGCTTCTGAAACTGGCCGGATTGTTCAAGAGTGTACCGCAAGTCGCTTTTGAACTGCAGGATCTGACTCTGCGGCCCGGTGGTCCGGGGCCTGTTCCTTTAGCGCCGATTTCACTTGCTGCGGTGCGGGCCGCCCGCTGTTATCGTTTCCTGGTACTCAAGGGCGGGGTTGCAGCTGCAAACATTCGGGCTTTCGGTCGTACTGCGACCCCTGCCAAGGGTTTGCAGGGGGCTTTGCTGGTTCGGGTCAGTGGAGGAGTGCCGGCAGTCGACGTTCAGGGCCGACCCCGGAAGATAAAGATCGGTGATTTCACTTTCTAAGGAAAGACTGCTCTGATGGCTCCAAGATCATTACGAATGCTTCGCTTTCAGTCATATCAGGTGCCGGTTGAGGGTTCCGGTTGGATGCTGACCCTGTCGGATATGTTGCTGTTGCTGTTGACCTTCTTTGTTCTCCTGATCTCGATGTCGACTTTCGATCACGGCCTGTTGCAAGAGACCTTCGGGGGGCTGCGGCCTGGAACCAGCGGTGTTCTTTATCGGGGTGAAACGCTGCCGATCGTCGTGGATGAAAAACGGACTGCACAGGTCAGAGAGCGTCGGGACCTGGCCTATTTTCGACGTCTCTCTCCCGCTCTTTCGCGGTTGCTTGACGGCTTGAAGCAGAATTTGGGGCCGGCTCTGCGCCGGGTCCAGGTGGTCGGTGACAGTCTTGAGTTGGAGATTGCCAGCGATCGGCTTTTCGGCACCCTTGATGACAACCTCAAACCGGATGGCGAGACGATTGTCCGACAACTCGGGCGTTTTCTGCGCGGCTGGAGCGGCCCGCTGGAGATCGAGCTTTATACCGATAATTTTCCACTGCGGACGCAGCGGATACCTGACAACCAGATCCTGGCCGCTTTACGCGGCGAACGCCTGGTCAGGGCCCTGACGAAAGCTGGTTTGCCGGTCTCCCGGGTGCGTCTGGCGGCCTATGGTCCCGACCGGGCTCTGGTTGTCAATGATACTCCGGTCCATCGCTATGATAACCGGCGGGTGATTTTCCGTCTGCCGGGTTGGACGGAGAAGTTTGCCGGACAAAGCTGAGAACAGATGCTATACCTGAGTTAGTTATAAGTGAATAAATGACTTATTGAACGAAGGGGGAAGAACGATGGCGAAAAACAAAGATGCGGAAGCGCCGGAAGAGGGCAAAGAAGGCAAAAAATCGAAAAAGGGGCTGATCATTATTCTGATCCTGGTTCTGCTGCTGTTGGGCGGTGGCGGATTCGGGGTCTACTGGTTCGTGCTGCGGACTCCGCCGCCGACGGCCGAGGAGCTGGCCGCCCAGGAGGCCGCCAAAAAACCGGAGCCCGAGATTCTGCCGGTTTTCGCCTTGCGGCCCTTTGTCGTCAACCTGGCGGATAAAAAATCCCGCCGTTATCTGAAGGTGACGATGAAGCTCGAGCTCAGCAATGAGGACCTGTTGGAGGAGGTCGAAAAGCGCCGGGCCCAAATCCGGGACGTCATCCTGACCCTGTTGAGTTCCAAAACTGCGGCCGAGGTCAGCAGTATGGAGGGCAAATTTCTGCTGCGCCAAGATATTATCAAGCGGGTTAATGTTTTCCTGGTTTCCGGCAAGGTAACCAAGGTTTACTGGGAAGAGTTTGTTGTCCAGTAACCGATAACCGAAAAAACGAGTTGGTATCCCAAAGGAAGTGTCCTTGGGGTGCGAAGCCAACATTAGTATTTTGCAGGTTATCTTCTGGTTTCCAGGACCAGAAAGCGTTCTGATAGAAGTGCTTATTTGCGGGTTGGGAAGGCCTGTTCGGATTGCGGGGTTCGGACCTCGCATCGGGTGGAGTTATGAGCCAGGTATTATCACAGGAAGAGATTGATGCCCTGTTGCAAGGAGTCGGTGACGGAGAGATCGAAACCGAAACTGATCAGCCGCTGGATGATGACGAGTTTCAGTCCTATGATCTGACCAGCCAGGAGCGGATTATCCGGGGCCGGATGCCGACCCTGGAAATCATCAATCAGCGGTTTGCCCGCTCCTTTCGGACCTCACTGTCGACCCTGCTGCACAAGGTTATCGATGTGACTCCCCTGGTTTCGGATATGATGAAGTTCGGGGAGTTTCTGAAAACCATCCCGGTGCCGGCCAGTATTCATCTTTTCAAGATGGAGCCCTTAAGGGGTATGGCGTTGATGATTGTCGAGAGCAAGCTGGTTTTCTCTCTGATCGATATGTTTTTCGGGGGTGGTGGTCGCGATACGGTCAAGGTCGAAGGGCGGGATTTCACCGCGATTGAAGAACGTGTCGTACGCAAGGTGGTCGAGGCCTCCCTGGTCTGCATGGAGGAGGCCTGGAATCCGATCGAGGATATCCGCTTTAATTTCGTTCGTTCCGAGATCAATCCTCAGTTTGTGACCATCGTGCCGCCCAGCGACGTGGTTATCCTTTCGAGCTTCTCGCTCGAGATGGAGGAGTTTTCCGGGGCGATCACGGTTTGCATCCCCTACTCCCTGGTCGAGCCGTTGCGCAACAAACTTTATACCGGTTTCCAGAGTGAACGTCTCGAGGTCGATGTAACCTGGCTCAGGCGCCTGGTCAATCGTCTGCTGGCGGTCGATGTCGGTCTTTCGGCGACCTTGGGAACCACCGAGATCACGGCCCGCAAACTGGTTGACCTCAAGGTTGGTGATGTCATTCCGCTACGTCAGGATGCCTCCGAGCTGATGCAGGTTTTTATCGAAGGCCGTTTGAAATACCGGGCTGTGGCCGGGATCTCCAAGGGATCCAAAGCGGTCATGCTGAAACAGAGAATTCGCGAAAAGTAGCTTGAGGTGAAGCTGATGGATGATCTTTTTGACCAGGTGAAAAAAGAGTTGGAAGAGAGCGAGGGAGGCGGCGGTTCCGGGGAGAGCCAGGAAGCTCAGGAGGCCGAACTCAAGGAGCAGAGTACGCAGGAGATGGTCGATGATATCTCCTGGGATGATGTCGCCGGCGAGCTCGAACAGCAGCGGACCATGATCAAGGAGGAGGCCGCGGCCAAAAGCGGAAGCGATCCTGGAGCCGGAGGGCTCGATGAAGGGCTGCTTTCGACCCTGAATGAAGATCAGCGCCAGCAGTTGCCGCCCAATATCGACTTTATTCTCGATATACCCCTGCAGCTCTCGGTCGAGATCGGCCGGGCCCGGATGATTATCAACGACCTGTTGCAGCTGGGGCAGGGCTCGGTGATCGAGCTTGAAAAACTGGCCGGTGAACCCTTTGATGTTCTGGTCAACAACAAGTTGATCGCCCGGGGGGAAGTCGTGGTCGTCAATGAGAAGTTCGGTATCCGCCTGACTGACATCATCAGTCCGACGGAGCGGATTGAACAGTTGAAATAAATCGGATCAAAGGCCATGGCGACGAAACGGATGATTGAAAAAGAGCGTTGGAACGGGAAATGGCTGGGACTGGCGGTGGTTGCTGGATTTGTCTGGCTGCTTCTGGGGGGTGCCCCCGCTCAGGCTGCCGATCTTGAACTCGGGTTCAAGGCGGCTGATGGAAGAATGATTTTCACCATCCCCTATCCGGCAGAGGCTCCGGAAGTCAATGCCCTTTTCCATGACCGGGGCCGGCGTGTTGAACTCGCGTTGCCAGCATATGAGGCCCGGGGTGGAAAGAGCGGGCTGCATTCTATCGATGATGACTGGATAAGTGGTTTCGGTCTCGAAAAGAGGGCTGAAGGCTGGCGCTGGTTTCTGGAAAAGAGGGATACCGGGCTCAAGGTCAGGCCGCTGCTTGCTCTGGAACGACATGGCTCAAAGTTGCAGGTGGTTCTGCTGAAGGATTATCGTCACTGGCAGCCCCCGGTTTCAAGCCCGGTTCCGGCAGCGGGTGATAGCGTCAAGACCTCCGGCAAACTGGCCCGGATCCAGGCCCTGCTCAGCCAATCGGGAGATAAGGCTTCCGCTGGTCCGCAGACCGTTGGCAAGGTTGAACAGCCTTCGCTTCTGGCCGCGGGCCTGCGGAGTTTGGCCGCTCTGGTTGTACTCTGCCTGGTAATTTTCGGCCTCGCCGCTCTTTTGAAACGCTATCGGCGCGGCCGTGGCGTTCTGGGCAGCGGTCGCATGGTCCGGGTCCTGGGAGTTGAAAACCTGGTCGGTCGGCACCAGGTTGCACTTTTCGAGGTCGCCGGCGAAGTTCTGGTTGTCGGCCTTTCCGGAGAGCGCATGACCCTTTTGGCGACGATTGATGATCCGGCCAGGCTGGAAGAACTCACTCTGTTGCAGAGTGACGATCGGAACGAGGGCAGGTTTCAGGGGCGTCTCCAGGGCCTGCTCAACAGTGTGGCCGGCAGATCGGAGCCGGAAAAGTCCGCCGCCGTGGAGGAGAGCGGTCTTGAAGACGTTGTCTATCAGCGTCCGGTGGCCCGGGTCTGCTCCCGGGAAGATGAAGAGCTGCCGGAGAATTACCGGGAAGTCGTAAGTCAGATCAAAGATCGTTTGCGGAAGGGAAACCAGAGATGAAACCTGGTCGGGGCATGCAATTTTTCCTGTTGGGATCTCTGCTCCTGATTCCCCGGGCGGTATTGGCCGCCGGCGAGATCGCCATTCCGACCCTCCAGGTCGGGGTCGGGGCGACCACCGATCCGGGACAGGTTTCGGTCGCCATCCAGGTTCTCCTGCTCCTGACCGTTCTCGCCCTGGCTCCTTCGATCCTGGTGCTGATGACCTCGTTCACCCGGCTGGTCATCGTCTTCCATTTCCTGCGCCAGGCGGTCGGTACCCAGACCATGCCGCCCAACCAGGTGCTGGTCGGTCTCAGCCTGTTTTTGACCTTTTTTATCATGTACCCGGTCTTCAACCGGATCAATCATGAGGCTTTTCAGCCCTATGTCGCCAAGGAGATCGGTCAGCAGGAGGCCCTGAAACGGGCTTTGGAACCGATGCGGGAGTTCATGTTCCGGCAGACCAGCGAAAAGGATCTGGCGATGTTCATCTCGATGTCCAAGACCGCGAGACCGAAGACCATGGCTGATATTCCGACCCATGTCCTGATCCCGTCGTTTATCATCAGCGAGCTGAAAACCGCGTTCCAGATCGGATTTCTGATCTATATTCCCTTTCTGATGCTCGACATGGTAGTGGCCAGCGTCCTGCTGTCAATGGGGATGATGATGCTGCCGCCGGTAATGATTTCATTGCCCTTCAAACTGATCCTGTTCGTCATGGCCGACGGCTGGCACCTGCTGGTGGGGTCGCTGATGCAGAGTTTCTGATTTTCGGGATGCAAAGGAGATTGATAAGATGTCACCTGAATATGTAGTCGCTCTGGCCAAGAGCGCGATGGAAACGACTCTTTTGATCTGTGCTCCGATGCTGGGAACCGGTCTGATCATCGGTCTGCTGGTCAGTATTTTCCAGACCGTGACTTCGATTCAGGAGATGACGTTGACCTTCGTTCCCAAGATTGTCGTGGTTTTCGTGGCGGTGATCTTTTTCTTTCCCTGGATGTTGCAATATATGGTCGATTTCACCACCCGGCTGATGCTTTCAATACCTTCGGTCATTCATTGACGGAGATTCGTTGAATGGATTTTCTGCCGGTAATCAGGGTCGCCGACATCAGCCACTTTTTTCTCCTGTTGACGAGGATCGGCAGTCTGGTGTTTTTCTTTCCGGTGCTCAACAACAAGGCGGTGCCGGCAATTCTGAAGGCCGCTTTTTCCCTGCTTCTGGCCCTGCTCTTTTTCAATCTGGTTGCTCGGCCGCCCGGTCCGCCGCTCTTTGCCCGGAGCCTGCCGGTGATTTTTCTCGAACTGTTGCGGGAGTTGGTTATCGGTATGGTCATCGGTCTGTTGGGCAACCTGCTTTTCGCCGCAGTGCAGACCGCCGGCCAGATGATTGGCTACCAGATGAGTTTCGCGGTGGCCAACGTTGTCGATCCGGTAACCAGCCTGCAGGTACCCCTGATCGCCCAGTTCTATTACCTGCTGGCGATTCTGCTCTTTCTGGCCTTCGGGGCGCACCGCTGGATTTTTCAGGCTCTGGCCGGTAGCTTCAACCTGATACCGCTTACTGGTTTCAAACCCGGAACCGGTCTGCTGGAGATGATGATGGCTTACGGAACGGGCATGTTCTCCACCGCGGTCAAGATCGCCGCACCGTTGATGGTGGCCCTGCTTCTCTGCGATGTGGCCCTTGGGGTCGTGGCCCGGACAGCACCGCAGATGAATATATTTATTGTCGGTATGCCGCTCAAGATCCTGCTCGGCATGTTGCTGATGGGGTTTTCCTTCAGTTTTCTCTCGGCTTTGATGGGAAACCTGTTCTACCGGCTTTTTAACGATATCATGATACTCATGCGAGCCGCGGGAGGATAGACTGACTGGTTATGGCCAAAGATCCGAGCAAAACCGAAAAACCGACCGCCAAGCGGCTCTCCAAGGCGCGAGAAGAGGGCCAGGTGGCCAAGAGCCAGGAGGTGGGAAGCGCCTTCATTCTGATGGCCGGGCTGGTTTTTTTCTATTTTCTCGGAACCGGTTTTTTTACCATCCCGGGAGAGTTGCTGCGTCATATTTTCACCGGCAACCTGGCCCAGGCCGCGACCCCGGCCTCGCTTTACGCTCTGTTGCTGCTGACCCTGAAACAGATGTTTTATCTTCTGCTTCCTTTTCTGTTGTTGATGCTGGTGGTCGGTCTGGCCGCCAACCTGATGCAGGTCGGTTTCAAAGTGACGCCCAAAGCGATGCAGCCCAAGTTCTCCAAACTCAACCCGATAAGTGGATTCCAGAGTCGTTTTTTATCGCTGCGGCCGCTGGTCGAGCTCGTCAAATCACTGCTCAAGATAGGTCTTCTGGCCTATATCGCCTATGTCGTCTATCGCCAGAATTTTACTGGTTTCTTTACTCTTCACAACCAGCCGGTGGGAGTGGTTCTGGCCTTTGCGGCCCGGGTCTCTTTCCAGGTTCTCTGGCGCTGCGGCCTGATGATCCTGGTACTGGCGCTTTTCGACTACCTCTATCAGCGTTGGGACTTCATGGAAAACCAGAAGATGAGCAAGCAGGAAGTCAAGGATGAAATGAAGCAGTCGGAAGGTGATCCGCAGGTCAAAGCGAGGATCCGCAGCGTGCAGATGAGCATCGCCCGGCAACGGATGATGCAGGCGGTGCCGAAGGCCGATGTCGTGATTACCAATCCGACCCATATCGCTGTCGCTCTGGCCTACGACCGGGAAAACTCCGAGGCTCCGGTGGTGATCGCCAAGGGTGCCGGCCTGGTGGCGGAGAAGATCAAAAAAATTGCACGTGAGCACGGGGTGCCGGTAGTCGAAAACAAACCTCTGGCCCGCCTGCTTTTCAAGCTTGTCGATATCGACCAGATGATTCCGGAAAACCTTTACCAGGCGGTGGCTGAGGTTCTGGCCTAT